>CAZLBS010000150.1:0-3635 GCA_964557505.1 uncultured Nitrospiraceae bacterium
AACGAGAGGGCGGTTCACCGGAAAAAGCTGGCCTCGTGCTCCTCCCGCCGCAGTTGGTCGAGCGCGAGTCCACCGCCCCGCCACCGTGTTGATCTGCCTAGGCCGCTGACCGTCTGCGTTCCGCTGGCTCAGGTGAACTGGCCGATGCTGGCGCATATCTCACGTCAGGTATGTGGGTTCAGTGCGATGCCCTAAACAGGACTATGCCTCCCGGCGGTTTGACCGGGAGGCATGGTGGCATAGGTTGTTAACGCTTGGGTTACTTCTTGCCGGGAACTTCGATGTCGAAGCGAATCTTGTTGAAGTTCTTGGTTTTGCCGGCGGCTGGCGACATGGCGGTGACGGTGACCGTGTGGCCGCCCGGCTCATCGAAGCTCACCGTCGTGCGGCGCTCCCCCTGAATTTGGTCGCCGTTTCGCTTCCATTCATAGATGGAATAGCCTTCCGGCGCCGTTAGCTCGATGGGTTCGCCCGGCTTCGCCATGATGTCGACCCCTGGCGTATCGACGACATCGACCATCGCATAGTTGGAACCAATCAAGGCTTCGTCCTCGAATGTATCGATAGCAATGATGTAGGTTCCTGTTTCTTCGAAGACGTAAGCCGTTTGCGTCTCGCCATCTGCCGGGGCGCCCGCGACGGGTTGGCCTTCGATGCTGTATTGGTACGTAATGCCTTCATCTTCCGCGTCAACCGTAGTGAAGTACACGGTCTCGCCAGGGTAGGCCACAGCTGGAATTCGGTAGGTTGCCGCGCGCTCTGGCAGGCGCGTGCCGAGTCCGTACCGGTCTTTCAGTTCTTCCACAGTTATGCCCAAGGTCTCGGCGCGGTTTTCCAGACTGGAAGGAAGGTCATCAAGCGGGGTGTACACCTTGATGGTTTCCTTGCCATGCGCCGTCGTGACGATGAGGTCGAAGCTGCCAATCTCCGCAGAGCGCGTCGGCGATATCGTGAGCTTGCCGTCGTGTTCGTGCACGGACATCATGTGGTCATAATCGTGTCCGCTGGCCATGAGCGTCCAAGAAGTAATGGCTGACGCAGGCACTGGCTCGCCATCCTGCGTAATGGTGATCGTCGCGGTGTCTTCGTAGTCCTCGAAGGTGACACTTCTGGGTAGAATGTCCACAGCAACTGCCAGCGGGGCCGCAAGGCAGCCGAGGGCCATCGCTAACGTTGCTCGCGTAAATGGCTTAGCGTGCTTATGGGGGGTGGGCTTGCCTATGTGCATTTTCGATCCTCCTTGTTGTTTACAACCGATTCGCCAAAAGTGGCGCAAAGGGCGTGCCCATCATGGAGGGGCGCCCTTAGGCCCGCAGTCTCCCGGCAGACATCTCTAAATTCTCGAATTCTCTTGCATTTCTAGCACGCGTGATTTACTCTTTTGGTGTGTTTTTGGGGTCAGCGGCAGGATGTCATTTAACGATGAGCGGGACAGATAGAGTGCTGCCTATCGAAGCAGAAGCCCCGCCGGTTGAAGCCGATGTGTTGCGCCAGCGCATCGCGGAGCTGGAGCGGGAATGCGCACTGCTGCGCGAGCAAGCAGGGGCCGCGGCCTATATCGCCGCCAGTGAGCGGCCCGGGGAACAGCCCCGGGGCATCGCGGACATCTTCGATATTGTCGCCAGCAATTTTCCGGGCATGGTTTACATGCTTCGGCTCGAGGCGGATGGCAGCTACACCTTTCCCTTTGTCAGCGCCGGGGCGGCGGCCCTCTTTGGCGTTTCGGCGGCCCGCATCATGGAAGACGCCGAGGCCGCCTTCAGCCGGACCCACCCTGATGATGCAGCGCGCGTGTGGGCAGCGGTAGCGGAATCTGCCCGGACATTGGCGCCCTATAGGATCGAGCACCGGCTGGTCCATCCTGATGGCGCAGTCGTGTGGATCCGGGTGCGAAGCACGCCCCAGCGCGAGGCAGACGGGGCCATATGCTGGAGAGGCGTGGCCATTGAAGTGACCCCGGAGAAACAAAGCGTCGATGAGTTGCGGGGCATGCAGCGCCGCTACAAGACCATCATCGAACATTATCCCGGGGGCATGTTGTTCGTATTCACGTCCGAGTTGTCGTGCGTTTTTTGCGGCGGTAAAGGGTTCGAGGCCGCGGGACTCGATGCGGCGCGTTTCATTGGCCGATCGCTGCACGACGCCTGGCCTGAGGAGATGGCGGCCGTCATCGAGCCGCATTTGCTGAAGGGCCTTAAAGGGCAGCCGGCTGCGTACCATGTGACTTATAAGGAACGCATATACGAGAATTTTGTCGCGCCTGTCTGGGACGAATCAGGCGCCGTGTGTGAAGGGCTCGTGCTGACGCGGGACGTAACGGAGCGGGAACAAGCCCTTGAAGCGACGCGCACCCGCGAGCGCTACCTCGAAGCGCTTGGCAGCATCGGCGCGCTGCTGTTGCGTACGCCGGGGCCGGTGCCTTGGCAGGCCGTTGTAGATACGCTGGGGCCGGCCTCCCGGGCGAGCCGCGCGTATGTCTTCCTTAATCAGCTGTTGCCGGACGGGCGTTGGGCCATGTCGCAAATGGCCGAGTGGTGTGCGCCCGGGGTAGCGCCTCAGGCGGAAAATGCCAGCCTGCAGAAACTGCCGTACCACGAGGGCCTTCAGCGCTGGTACATGCTGCTGCGGCAAGGCCTTGCGATCAACAACCGGGTGGCCGATTGTCCAGAATGCGAACAGCCCATCTTCGAGCAGCAAAACATCCAATCGATCATGGCATTGCCGCTATTGGTCGAGGGGTGCTTTTACGGATTTTTGGGCTTTGACAATTGTGAAACGGCGCGCGTATGGGAGCCTGCCGAGGAGAACTTTTTGCGCGCCGCTGCCGACCAGGCCGCGCATGCGCTCGATCGGCAAGAAGGCGCTGAAGCCTTGCGCCGCAGCGAAGAGCGCTTTCGCACGGTGATCGAGGCGATGCCGGCCATCGCCATTCAAGGTTACCGGCCCGATGGCACCGTCTGTTTTTGGAATCAGGCGAGCGTATCGCTTTACGGCTACGAGAAGGAGGAAGCCGCTGGGCGCAACCTTTACGACCTGATCATTCCCGAGGAGATGCACGAGCAGGTAAAGGCCGCCGTTGCCCAAGGCTTCAAGACCGGGAAAATGCCCGAGCCGGAAGAACTCTGGCTGCGCCACAAAGATGGCTCCCGGGTGCCGGTGCTTTCGAGTCATTGGGTGCTGAACCATGAAAGCGGCGAACGCATCTTGTATTGCTGCGACGTCGACCTGCGGCGCGTCAAAGAAGCCGAGAATGCATTGGTGCGCAGCGAGGAGCGTTTCCGCACCTACGTCGAGAGCATGGAAGACATTGTATTGACATGCACGCCCGAAGGGCAGATCACCTATTTGGCGCGGAACAACCGGCTCAACCTGGGGCGAACCATCGAAGGTTCTATTGGCAAGAGCTTTCGCGAGTTCGTTCATCCGGACGACCAGGAGCAGTGTGCTGCCTTGCTGGCCCACTTGAGCGAGCACCGGCCCGGCCCCATGGAGATCGAGTACCGCATCGCCGACATCCATGGCGAGTGGCGTTGGCACTGCACGACATTGAGCCCGCTGCCGGTGGGCGAAGGCGAAACGCCCCTGTTTCTCGGAATTGCGCGCGACGTGACCGAGCGCCGGCTGGCCGAGGAGGC
>CAZLBS010000150.1:3645-7304 GCA_964557505.1 uncultured Nitrospiraceae bacterium
GCCGTGCGCAGCAGTGAATTCCGGCTCCGCGCCGCACTCAACGCGGTGGCCGACGGGGTGTGGGACTGGGACCTTCGCACCGACACCCTTACGCTCACGGATGCGCTGTGGGCGATGTATGGCTTCGACGAGGGCAAGCCCGCGCATGCCACTTGGCAGGAGGCGCTGGCGCGGGTTCATCCAGACGATTTCACCGCCATGATGGAAGCGTTTCGTGCCCATGTACTGGGCGAGAGCGATCACTACCGGCAGGAATTCCGCGTGTGCATGCCCGACGGAGCCGTCCGTTGGCTGCTGGGCCGGGGCCGCATCATCGACCGCGATGAGCGTGGCATCCCGACACGCATCATTGGAACCAACATCGACATTACCGAACGGAAAGCAGCGGAGCGCGGGCTGGCCGAAAGTGAACGGCGGCTGCGCCTCGCCCTCGAGTCTGTCTCCGACGGCACATGGGATTGGCTGGTCGCCCAAAACTCCTTTACGTGGAGCGAGCGCGTGCTCCGGCTGATGGGCTTCGATCCTGCCAGCGGTACGCCATCGATTGATGCGTTCCACCAACGGGTTCAACCGGATGACCTCCGCAAGATGTTCCTGCAGATGCGGGATCACTGCATGGGAAAGACCAAGAGATATTCTTGCGAGTACCGCGTTCGGCACCCCAGCGGTGAGACGCGGTGGCTTCTAGACCGGGGACGGGTGATCGACCGGGACGAATCCGGCGCCCCAATACGGATCATCGGCACCACCACGGACATTACCGAGCGCAAGCGGGCCGAGGAGGAACGCTTGCTGTTCGAACGGCAAGTGCAACAGACGCAGAAGCTGGAAAGCCTGGGCGTGTTGGCTGGCGGCATTGCCCACGACTTCAACAATATCTTGATGGCCATACTCGGCCATAGCGAGTTGGCCCTTGACGACTTGCCGCTGGGCGCACCGGCGCGCGACAACATCGCCGAGATTGAACGCGCCGCCCGGCGCGCCGCCGACCTATGCCGGCAAATGCTGGCCTATTCTGGCAAGGGGCAGCTCATGCTGCAGCAGGTTCGCCTGCCGAGTCTCGTCGAGGATCTGCTGCATCTCTTGGAAACGTCGATTTCAAAGAAGGCCGCCTTGGATCTCGCGCTCGACGCCAGCATACCCTATGTTGAAGCTGATGCCACGCAATTGTCGCAGGTCATTATGAATCTCGTCATCAATGCTTCGGAAGCGATCGGCGATGGCCCTGGCGTCATCCGCATTGCGACGCGGGTGGAGACCGTCTCAGACGAAGAGCTTTCCGAATCGGTATTGGCTGAACCGCCCCCTGCCGGGACGTATGTCGTCCTTGAAGTGGCCGACACGGGCTGCGGCATGGACCCTGCGACACGGGCGCGCCTGTTCGAGCCCTTCTTCACAACCAAGTTCACGGGCCGCGGCTTGGGCATGTCCGCCGTGCTCGGCATCATGCGGAGCCACCGCGGCGCGATTTTCTGCCAGAGCACGCCTGGCCGCGGCACCCGCTTCCGGCTGCTCTTTCCTACATCTTCCGGGGAACCCCTGCCCATGAGCGCCCCCGGCGTGCCCCAGGGAGGGGAAGCGGCAGGAACTGTGCTCTTGGTTGATGACGAAGAGGCCATCCTAGATGTAGGCAGCCGGATGCTTCGGAAATTGGGGTACAGCGTGCTCCGCGCCCGGGACGGTCATGAAGCGCTCGACACCGTCGACGCCCGCGCTGAGGAAATTCGCGCGATCGTGCTCGACCTCGCCATGCCCGTCATGAGCGGCGAGGAAACATTGCGCGCGATTCGCGGCCGCGGACACGCCATCCCGGTCATCATTTCAAGCGGCTACAACCCAGAGGAAATCGAGCACCGGTTCGTCCGAGGCGAGGTGGCCGGCTTCATCGCCAAACCCTACGCGCTCAGCAACCTCTCCGAAACCCTCGCCTCCGCCCTGGGCGCTTAAGGCCGGGGCGCACTGCCGGTGCACGAAGTGTTGTGACAGCTCTTGAGCATCGACTCACACCTGAACGGGTTCAATGCCTATTCACACTGCAGCTACCGCGCGTCTAATTGCCTGCCTGCTTCCCCCCGCGGCGTTGGTGCTTTTTCTGATTTGGCATGGCTTGCGGGTTCCGTATTGGGATGCGTGGGAGTTGGCGCCGCTCTTGGAACGGTGGTCGGGCGGCACGTTGGAGTGGCGGCATCTCTGGCGTCCGCACAATGCACACCGGATCGTCTTGCCGCGATTGATCATGCTGGTTCTCGCAGAAGCGAGCAATTGGAATCACCGCTGGGAGCTGGCCCTTAATGCGCTCTTGGGTCTGGGGATTTTCGCGGTTTGGGCGCGGCTGGCGTTCCTGTTGCAGCGCTACTATGGTTTGGCGGCATACGGCTGGCTGTACGCCGCGCTTTCGCTCGGCGTGTTTTCGCTGGCGCAATGGCGCAATTGGATGTGGGGCTGGCAGATGCAAATCTTTCTGTGCGTCCTGCTGTCATTGCTTGCCCTGCTGTTGCTATTGCCGCCCGGCGGGCAGCGTCCCCGCGCGGGGCTTGCCCTCATTTGCGCTGTCCTTGCATCGTTTTCATTCGCCGCGGGGCTGGCGGTCTGGCCGGCGGGCATCCTGGGGCTGGCGCTGCATATGGCGCTTGTGCAACAACGGGGTGTTCGCAGGGCGGTCCTGCTCTGGAGCGCCGCGGGCTTGCTGACATGCGCGCTCTATCTGTACGGATTCGAGACGCCCAGCGGGCGTGCCATGCAACCGTTCTCAGCCGCATGGGTCTTTGAATCAATCGTCTACCTGTTTGCCTTTCTGGGCGGTCCGCTGTTCCCTTGGGCGGGTCAAGGCGCTGCATGTGCGGGAGCACTCATGACGGGTGCGTGGGTGGCCTTGGGGGCGCGCCTCATTTGGAAGCAGCCGCGCGCACGAGCTGCCCTGCCGCTGCTCTCCGCGCTGTTCCTTGCGGCTCTTGGCAGCGCCGCTTTGTCGGCATTTGGGCGTGGGGAAGAGGGCATCAGCCATGCCCTCGCTTCGCGCTATGCGACGCTGGCGCTGCCCGCGGCGTTGAGCCTCTTGCTGATCTCGGCCATGGTACTGATGCAGACCCAAGGCCCCTTCCGAGCGGTCACGAGCCTCGCGCTGTCACTCTTGTTGTTGTTGCTCGCGGCAAGCTCTACGTGGGGCTGGCACGAGGGCAGTCAACGCGGGGACTACTACAATGCGGCTCGGATGCCCCTCCTGCGCGGGGAGCCGCCCGAGGGCTACGCACGGCTCTACCCCGCCCAGGAAAAGCTCGAGGCCCGGCGCGAATGGCTCGAGCGCAACCACTACAGTGTTTTCTCGGGGGATGCTCCCTAGCAACGATCGCGGGGCTTCGGGCGTTCGCATGCGTTGATCGATGAAACATTGCCTGCGCACAATACCCGACTTCACCCCACTGCTGAGGAACGTCATCTTCATGTACACGCCGATTATTGGAACGCTGGGTTATGTGTTGTCGCCGGACGGCAAACAAGTGCTGATGGTGCACCGGAACAAACGAAAAGACGACCAGCACATCGGGAAGTACAACGGGCTGGGCGGAAAGATGGAAAGCGACGAAGACGTTGTCGGCTGCATGCGGCGCGAGGTGCGCGAAGAAGCCGGGATCGAGATCGAGTCGATGCGGCTGCGCGGC
>CAZLBS010000150.1:7314-7904 GCA_964557505.1 uncultured Nitrospiraceae bacterium
CGCCGACCGCGTCACCGCCGTGCCGGGAACCGCCGGCGTGGAAGTGGTGGGCGGGCTGAAGCGGGAAATCCGGGAGGAGGCGGGGATCGAGTGTGAGGAAATCAAGCTGCGCGGCACCATCAGTTGGCCCGGCTTCGGCAAGAATGGCGAAGATTGGCTAGGCTTCATCTTCCTTATCGAGCGCTACAGCGGCGCGCCGCACAGCGACAATCCAGAAGGCGTCCTGGAATGGATCGACCGCGACAACGTGCTCGCATTGCCGCTATGGGAGGGCGATCACTATTTCTTGCCGCTTGTGTTCGGCGACGACCCGCGCACGTTCCACGCGCTCATGCCCTATCACGATGGGCGGCCAACGGGCTGGCGGTACGAATGGATCTGATATAGTCCGGAGCAGGCTACTACCTGGGAGAAGCTACATGCCGCGGATGACGCTTGCCGCTTGCCTGTTGGGCGCGGCGTTGATGACAGGCGCGCTGACGGCCTGCGAAACCACGCCGACGTTCCGCCGGGCCAATCCGGCGCCGCCCGAGACGCGCGAGGAAGCCTTGCCGCTCTGGGAGTCGCTCGAGCAGAAGATGGACAAAGGC
>CAZLBS010000151.1:0-308 GCA_964557505.1 uncultured Nitrospiraceae bacterium
CACGGCGGCGGATTTCTGCGGCAACGTGTGGCAGGTGAACGCGCTCATGATTCCCGATCGGCAGCGGCCCTACCTCATGCCCGTCGCACGCGTCATGCAACTCTACCGGGCGCACGTCGGCGAGCAGGCCGTGACCGTGTCGCACCAACCCGACGGCCTCGACGTGACCGCGAGCCGCACAGGCGATACCATCTATCTGCACGTCGTCAACACGCGGCGGACGCGCTCGGTGAAAACCAAATTCGCCCTGCGCGGCATGACCATCGAAAGCGACGAAGTTTTTCAGATAGCCGCCGACCCCGAGTTCG
>CAZLBS010000151.1:318-7885 GCA_964557505.1 uncultured Nitrospiraceae bacterium
AGTCTGGAGCGATCCCCGCGATGTCATCGCGCCCAAGCAAGTAACGGTGGCCAAGGCCGACAGTTTCGAATTCGCGCCAGCTAGCGTGTCGGCGGTCGAGCTGAGCGTACGTCCGGTTGAGACATAAGCAGCGAAGCTGCCAGACGCTTTTCTTTGCTTCTTTCTTTTCACGCGAGAAGAAAGAAGTTCTTAAGCCTATAGAACATATTGAGCTGCGAGTGCGTCATACTCTGAAGTGACAGTCTCAGCGTCTCTATCCAATTCCTCAGCAAGCAGCTCCGCCACCTTCGGCGCTACCTCGATGCTCTTTTTCGCATTCAGCAGGAGCATGCGTGTGCGTCTTGCTAGGACGTCCTCGACGGTGCGGGCCATTTCTTCGCGTGCGGCCCAGATGACTTCGGCGCCGGTGATGGGGAGGTCGGGGTGGAGGCGCTCGGCGAGGCGCGGATCCTTCTTTTGCAGGGCGCGGATTTCGGTGGCGTCGTGTCCGTAGATGGCGAGTTCGCCGAAAGTCTCGGCGTGCTGATGATAGCCGTGGATGTTGAGGGCTTTTGTGGGGCAGGGTTGTTCCGGGAGCCCGGCGAGCACGCTGGCCTGGTTGATGCAGTCTTGCGCCATCTTCCGGTAGGTGGTCCATTTGCCCCCCGCGATGGTGATCATGCCGCCGTCGGAAATCTTGATGGTGTGGTCGCGCGAAAGGGCGCTGGTATTTTCATCGTCGCCGCCGCCAACAAGCGGGCGCAGGCCAACGAACACACTGCGCACATCCTCGGGCGCCGGATCGTGCGTCATGTATTTCGCGGCGTGCGACATAAGGAAATCAATCTCTTCGTCGAAGGGGAGCGGCTCCATCTGGATTTCGTCGACGGGCGTATCGGTTGTGCCGACGACCACCACGTCATGCCAGGGAATGGCAAAGAGCACGCGCCCGTCAGAAGTGTGCGGCACCATGATGGCGCTGTCGCCGCCGAGAAACTCGCGGCCAAGCACGATGTGCACGCCTTGACTCGGGCTGATGATGGGCTTGGCGCCGGGATTCTCCATGCGGCGGACGCTGTCGGCGAAAACGCCGGTGGCATTGATGACGGCGCGCGCATGGACGGGGTAGTCTTGCCCGGTCTCTTCATCGATGACTTCCGCGCCCGTGACATAGCCGTTGTCGATGAGCAGGCGATTGACCCGGGCATAATTCACGAGCGCCGCGCCTTGTTCCCATGCGGTGGCGGCCATGTTGATGGCGAGGCGGGCGTCGTCGAATTGGCCGTCGTGATAGACCACGCCGCCGCGCAGCCCCTCGGTCTCGATGGTGGGAAGGCGCGCGATGGTTTCTTCTTTCGACAATACGCGCGACGAGCCGAAGCCATAGCGCCCGGCCAGCACGTCGTAGACCCGCATGCCGACGCCGTAAAAGGGAGCTTCCCACCAATCATAGTTGGGCACGACAAAAGGCAAGTCGCGCACAAGATGCGGGGCGTTTTGCCGGAGAATGCCGCGCTCGCGGAGGGCTTCCATGACGAGGCTGATATTGCCTTGCTGCAAGTAGCGCACGCCGCCGTGCACGAGCTTGGTGCTGCGGCTGGACGTCCCTTTCGCGAAGTCGTGTTGTTCGACGAGGCATACGCGGTAGCCTCGGGCGGCTCCATCGATCGCGCAGCCGAGGCCGGTCGCGCCGCCGCCAATGATGAGAATGTCGAACGGCTCGCCAGCGCCCAGACTTTGGATCATCGCGTCGCGATTCATGCAGACTCCTTATCCCGTTACGTCCATGCGGCTACTGCGCGTTATCGGGAAGCTCCCAGCCTTTGGCGCGTTCGATGGCCCGCGCCCATTGCGCCCGCATGTGCTGCGCGTCATCACGCGAGAGCTGCGGTTCGAATGCGCGGTCAACCTTGTAGTGACTGGCCAAGTCGTTCTCATTTTCCTAAAAGCCTGTGGCGAGTCCAGCGAGATAGGCCGCGCCGAGGGCGGTGCTTTCGAGGTTCTTGGGCCGGACGATACGAACGCCCATGATGTCGCTCTGAATCTGCAGGAGCAGGTCATTGGCCGCGGCTCCGCCATCGACCCGGAGTTCCTCGCATTTCAGGCCCGAGTCGGACTCGATAGCATCGAGCACATCGGCGCACTGCAGGGCGATCCCCTCGAGTGCCGCGCGGGCGAAATGCCCTGCCGTGATGCCCCGCGTGAGACCGACCATGGCGCCGCGCGCATATTGGTCCCAGTGAGGCGCGCCGAGCCCGGCGAACGCCGGCACGAGATACATCCCGCCATTGTCGTCGACCGTGCGTGCGAGCGATTCGATTTCGGAGGCGGAGCGGATCAGCTTCAGGCCATCGCGCAGCCATTGCACCACGGCGCCGGCAATGAAAATGCTTCCTTCGAGCGCATACTCCGTGCGGTTGCCAATGCGCCATGCGACCGTCGAGAGCAGATTATTGGTAGATGGCGTGGGCTCCGTGCCTGTGTTTTGCAACATGAAGCACCCCGTGCCATACGTGTTTTTGACCATGCCTGGCTTCGTACAGACTTGGCCATAGAGCGCGGCATGCTGATCGCCCGCGATCCCCGCGATGGGCACGGGCGAGGCAAAGGCATCGACGGCCGTTTCGCCATAAACTTCCGAAGATGCGCGTACCGTTGGCAGGACGGCCCGTGGAATGTTCAAGAGCGATAGGATGTCGTCATCCCAATCGCCGGTGTGAATGTTGAAGAGCAGCGTACGGCAGGCGTTGGTCGCATCGGTCAGGTGCAGCTTTCCATGCGTCAGCTTATAGACCAGCCAACTGTCGACCGTGCCGAAACAAAGCTCGCCCGCCTCGGCCCGCGCGCGTGCGCCCTCTACATGCTCGAGCAGCCACGCGAGCTTGGTCCCGGCGAAATAGGCGTCGAGCACGAGGCCCGTGCGTTCTTGAAACAGCTTGAAATGACCGCTTGCCCGCAAGCGATCGCACATGCCGGCAGTGCGGCGGTCTTGCCAGACGATGGCATTGTGCACGGGCTTGCCTGTAGCCCGCTCCCAGAGCACCGTGGTTTCGCGCTGATTCGTGATGCCCAATGCGGCCAACTCGCGGGACTCGATGCTGGCGCGGCTCAAGACCTCCGAAGCGACGCTAATTTGAGACGACCAGATTTCATTGGGGTCATGCTCGACCCAACCCGGCCGGGGAAAGATTTGCTCGAACTCTTTCTGTGCCGTCGCAACAATTTCGCCGTCGCGATTAAAGATGATGGCGCGTGAACTCGTGGTCCCTTGGTCCAATGCTAAGACGTGCGGCATGCTCCCTCTCCCCCGCGCTTCAAGATACACATCACTTGGCTTGCTGACCCGGCATCAGATAAAAGGCATATTGATACCGCTGCGGCTTCAGCGTGTATTGCTCGAGCGGTTTGGCCCCCCAACTGTTGTCGCCGCCCACGCCCGTCTGCTTGTGATCGATGTTCAGCGTGATGAAATCGCGGCGCGGCACTTGGTAGTAATGCGTGTTATCCGCCAGGTCCTCCATGGCATAAGGCCATGCACTCAGATTAAGAAGCGCATCCGCGTAAATGGAGAGCGCCGTATCGGGACCGGCGCTGAGACTCGCCCAGCGCACATCCGTGCGGTTTGCATTTTCTTGCGGGCGGATGTAATCGAAGATAACGTTTTCGAGGGGAAGTTTGTAAACCCCTGCGAACGCGCTCGTTTTGCGGTCCCAATACGATTCGTGTGGACCGCGTCCAAACCACTCGATGGTTGTGAGATTGCCTGGAACGCGGCACTGCATGCAGATACGTGGGATTTCCGGCAGGTCGCGCCCGCGCGGCACGAAGTCGTACGCCACCTGCAAGGCGCCGCTGCCATGCATCGTATAGGTCAAGGTCAACTGACCTACCTCACGCATCAGCAAGCGCGACATGACCGCGGCGTTGCCATCGCCAGCATCGATCACTTCCACGCCGCGGGCTTGCGCCGACGCGGGCGCTTGCTCCCAAACGCGGCATCGGGTGGGCATAAAATTTCCCCGATCGTTGCTTGTCGGCGCGCGCCAGAAATTCGGGGCAAGGAGTCCGGCAAGATACTCGGCGCCCTTGCTCTTGAGTGAGACTAAGAGCCCCGATGCCTGGCTGATGCGCGCCAGGGCATCTCCCCCCTGCAACGTGATGTGGCCGTCATGCTCTTCTGCCGATGCACTGCCTTCGCCTCGAGGCGCCGCGAATGGAGCTGCTTCATGCCCGAAGTCCAGCTGCTCGCGCGCGACGACATGACCCGCCCTCGCCCAGGCTGCGTCTTCACGCAGCGAAAAGTAAACGTTTAAATGATGCTCAGCGCCGGCTTCAGCGGATGGGGCCTCATATGGAAGCGTCATCACCGCGCTTTCGTGCGGCGCGACAACAATGGGATCAGTCTCGCCCTGCTGAATGACAACGCCATTCGCGAGCAACTCCCAGCGAATATCGAAGCGCCCCGTATCAATGAAATCGTATTTGTTATGGACCCTGACTTGTCCCGCCGATAAATCCACAGGTTCAACGTCGATTTGCTCGTACACTTTTTTGACTTCGTGCAGGTGTGGATTCGGCGATAGGTCCGGCTCGACGATGCCGTTCAGGCAGAAGTCGGCGTCGTTGGGTTTGTCTCCAAAGTCGCCCCCATAGGCCCAGACCACGCGGCCATCTTCGAGCGTGCGGTTCAGGCCCTGATCCTTGAAGTCCCAGATGCATCCGCCGATCAGCACGTCATGTGCTTCGATAACGTCCCAGTAGTCTTGCAGATTGCCGACGCTGTTGCCCATGGCGTGGGCGTATTCGCAAAGCATGAACGGCTTTGTCTTTCCGCTTTCGGCGTATTCTTTCAATTGCGCGGCGGTGTGGTACATCTCGCTGTGCACATCGGTGATGTCGTTGTAGCGCTCGTAATGAATCGGGCGCGTGAGGTCGCGCTGGCGGGTTGCTTCGGCGACGGCATCAAAGCAGACGCCGCTGCCCGCCTCGTTGCCCATCGACCACATGATGATCGAGGGGTGATTCTTGTCCCGCTCGACCATGCGCATCATGCGGTCGACATGCGCGGCGGTCCACTCGGGTTTGTTGCCCAGCGTTTGGTCCATGCGGTAGCCCATGCCGTGTGACTCGATGTTCGCCTCGTCAATGACGTAAAGACCGTAGCGATCGCACAGATCGTAGAAGATGGGCTGATTGGGGTAGTGCGCGGTGCGCACGGTGTTGATGTTGTTTTGCTTCATCACCCTGATGTCGGCGGCCATCTCTGTGGCGGTGATGGCGCGCCCGTTCTCGGGTGAATGCTCATGCCGGTTCACGCCGCGCATTTTGACGCTTTGGCCATTAATGAGCAGCTTGCCATTCATGAGCTTCACATCGCGGAAACCAAGGTTATGGCGGAGCACTTCGATAACCTCATCGCCCTGTTTCAGCGTGAGGAGCGCGGCATATACATGGGGCGTCTCAGCGGTCCAGAGGTCGACGTCCGCGAGCTTCGCCTTGAAGGACACAACGTGCGCTTCGCCTTGACTCCAGTCCTCCGCTGTTGCAGAAGGCTGCCACCCCTCGGGGCGCATCGGGACGGGTTCGCCGCCGGGCTGCAGCACGCTTAACGCTACCGTTGGCGAGCCGGGCGCGCCAGCGCCCAGATGCCTCAGTTCGGCTTCGACGCTTACCTCGACGTCACGCGATTCCAAATCTGTGATCTCGGTCTCAATAAAAAAATCGCGGATGTGCAGCGGGCTTCGCGCGTACAGAAAGACATTGCGGTAGATGCCGCTCAGACGCCACATGTCTTGGTCTTCGAGATAGCTGCCGTCGGACCAGCGATAGACCTCGCAAGCAATCATATTTTCTCCGGGTTGGAGAAACGGGGTGATGTTGAATTCTGCCGGGGTCATGCTGCCTTGGCTGTAGCCCACATACTCGCCGTTGACCCAAACATGCATGGCGCTCTTCACGCCTTCAAAGTGCACGAAAATCTGGCGGCCATCCCACGCCGCGGGCAGGTCAAACGTCCGGCGGTAGGAGCCCACGGGGTTGTAGTCGTGCGGAATGTTGGGCGGGTCCTTGGGAAAGGGATAGCGGAAGTTGGTGTAAATCGGGATGCCGTAACCATGCATCTGCCAGTTCGCCGGCACGGGGATGGTCTCCCACGCGGATACATCAAACTCGGGCTGAAAGAAATCCCTCGGACGATCGGCTGGCTTTCGCACCCAATTGAAATGCCACTCGCCATTGAGCGACTGGAACCACGGCGATGCATCACGTGGCTGCGAGGCGGCACTGTCCGCATCAGGAAACGGCATCAGCGTCGCGTGCGGCGCCTCCTTGTTGATAGCAAAGACCGCAGGATTCTCCCACTCGACCCCAGCCGCATGCGCGACACGCAACCAAAGCGCCCCGCCCAAGAATAGCAGCGCTGCCAAGAACGCTGCCCCCAACAAAACATTCAACATGCCGCCCGGTTCATTCATTCTGCTGTGTCCCTGAATGCTATGCTTACTCATGAATATCATGACGCAACTCTTCCGTCATCATCGCAAAAGAGCGGGCGGATTGCACACGCAAGCGGGAAGCAAGGCATGTCAGAGATCGAGCGCCTCGTTCCGCCGCCTCCCGGCCAAGGCATCGACCGGCGGGAGGACGGCGTTACGCCCATGACCAAAGCGGTCAGTGGCCTGACCAGAACGCTACTGGCCAAGCATGCCGGGGACGGGGGCGTAGTGGGAGTCGGAGCGGAAGCGGACTGTTTGGCCTTGCAGGTTGAACTGTTTTATGACGGCGTCTTTTTCTTTGCTGGACGCGATAAAGGCCTTGGACCCTAGAACGACGAACTGGTCTTCGCGGGTGCTGTAGATGACGCGGCCACGTGGGACTTGTTCGTACTCGTAGTGCCTTAGGCCGGGCCGCTGGCGCTGGATCGTGGGCCAGTATGTGACATGGTCACTCAGGCCGTTCACGAAGTCGCCGTAGGGTTCGCCCTCTGACACGGGTACGCTGTCGGACAGCACCTCTCCCCCGGCCAGCCAAAAGATGCCGACGTGCCCGGCGGATTGCTCTTGGGGCTTGCTCAGGTCGCTGTTTCCTTTGTGCCGAGTGTTATCGGCTCGCAGTCTTCTGGTGAGAGTCGCGGCACGCCGAAGCGATCGTAACGCTCGGGATGCTCGGTGTGGATTGGGATGAGTTGCTTGGGACGCAGCGACTCGACGAGGCGTTCGAGGTCCTTCGGCACGGCGTGGCCGCTCGTGTGCAGCGAGGGAGAGCACTTGATGCCGAGGTTTTCGCAAGCATCGAGGAAGCCACTCGTGCGCGCGTCCTTCTTGTAGCCATCCCACATGGAGTAGATGAGGACGCTGCCACTGATTCCCGCGATGTGCTCGAGGTCTCCCTCCATGCCGGGGCGCACGTAGAGCATCAGGCCTGACAGATCCTTGGCCATGCGCTCTTTCGACCACTTCCATTTGGCAAAGCGCGTCGAGATGTCTCGGCGTTCGCCATTCATGAGGAGATTGTTCAGCTTCCACGGATACCAAACTGTCCTGGTTCAGCGTGAATTGGAGTCCAGCGCGATTTTCTTATTGTGTTGAAG
>CAZLBS010000152.1:0-7731 GCA_964557505.1 uncultured Nitrospiraceae bacterium
GCTCGAAGCGTCATGCGCGGCGAACAAGGTGTGGTAGACGCTTTCCGCGCTTGACGCTTCGAGCGTTTCGTGCCCGGCGCCGTCGAATGTGACTGTGGCCGTGCCATGGTTTTGGGCAACGCTGCGCCGCTCAGGGGGGATGGCCACTTCCGTTTCGCCGCTGCCTTCATAGCGGAGTTGAAAAGGCCCAATCCGAATGATGTCGTTGTGGGCGAGACGGTACTCCAGCACTTTCCGGTCGCCGATAAACGTGCCATTGCCGCTGTTGGCATCTCGCAGAATGGCCCCTGCAGAGGTGCATTTGATCAACGCATGCTGCCGGGACACCTGCAGGTCGTCCAATTGGAGGCTGCACTCGGGGCTTCTCCCCATCGTAAACTCGCCTGCTATTGGAATCTGCTGCCCGGCCTGAGGGCCCGTCAACATCACAAGTCGTGGCTGTGCCATAGACTTCTCACGTTCTTCTTCCGGCGGCTGCGCTGCACCGGCGCCGCACGTGATGCGCTGTTGCATCCGCGCCCCACGGACAGCCAGCGTTGTTGTCGGAAAGGCTGCCTAGCTCGTTTGTTATAGCACAAGCCTTGAAGTGCCGACAATAAGAGCAGCGATGTAGACAAACACGGCCGCGCAGCGTTTGCGTCCCCACATATAGTACACTGCTGGCCAATCGACCACAATTTCTGGGGATAGCCGTGTGATTTTCGGTTGACAGAGGCGGGCTGCTCCCCTAGAATGAGCACTACCACGTGGTCGTGCCGTAAACCGCTGAGGGGACGCTAGATATCTGAAAGCGGCGCCATTCGCAAGGTAAGCACCACCCGTATCATTCGTGCCTTGCAGGTTTGGAGATATTCGAAAAACTTGTATAATGGGGGCGGCATAGCACGCACAACTGATGAAGCAGCCCGAGTGCACGATGCCTTTCTTCCAGTGGCGAGATCGGGAGGGCAGGCAGCGCGCTCAGGCCGCGAAGCAGGGACTTCATGGAACAGGTAGATCCTGCCGTCACATTCTTTGGCTTGGAGGGGCAGCCGTTTTCAGCGACTGCCGATCCGGCCTTCATGTATGCCACCCGGGGCCATAAAGAGTGCCTTTACCGGCTTTGGAACAGCATCGATGCGCGGCATGGCATCGCGGTGGTTTTGGGCAACTACGGCACGGGCAAGACGACGCTGCTGCGCAAAGTGCTTGTGGGCATGAAAGCGGACCCCGCCAAGTACAATACGGCGGTGGTCGCCTCGCCGATTCCCTCCTGGACCAGCTTTGCCCTCCTTGAGAAAATCATCCAGCAATTTGGCCTGAGGGCGGACCAAGATTCGTTTATGGGCTACATGGATGTCCTGAACAATTATCTCGTGGCCAACCGGAACCGGGTGAACACCCTCGTTATCGACGATGCGCAAAACCTGAACAAGCGGGGTCAATTGGAGTTGCTGCGCCTCGCCCAGAACCTCGAGACGCCGCAACACAAGCTGCTTAATCTGGTTTGCTTTGCCCAGTTGGAATGGATGCAGGTGTTGCAGGCCGTCCCGCAGTTCGAGCAGCGCATCAACATGACCTTTAATCTCGGGCCGCTGGATTGGCAGGAGACGCGCAGGCTGATTGCGTTTCGGCTGCGGCAAGCGGGGGCGACGGACGAGACGGGTCCCTTTTTCGATGACGGCGCCATCGAAGTCATTTACGCCTATAGCGAGGGGAGCCCTCGCGTGATCGTGACCTTATGCCGCAATGCCTTGATCATGGCCGCGCAATTGTCCCGGCGAGACATTGGGCAGGACTTGATGATCCATACGATTGAAAAGACGACCTTGCCCGATCGGGAGCGCCGGGGCCGAATCGCGCGGTTCTTGCGGCCCGAGACGCCTGCGGCTGTTTCGCACCGGCCCGAGCCGTTCGCGGCGCCCGTTGAAGAAGGCGGCGTGCCGCACGCCCGGCCAGCCGCGGCCCCTGCACGGGCTGGCGCCTCCCGCGAGCAGCGCGCCGCAGACATTTTACTTCGTTCGGCAAGAAGGGGACGTTAACAAGCAGCCGCCGTCAGCGCAGTCATTCACCATTAAATAAGCCCATGGAGGGCAACGAATCGCATGGCAGGTGAAGCCGGAAAATACAACGAAACGGACGAGACGCCGGCGCCGGAAGCCGAGGCCGCGGTGGATACCATCAGCGAGGACCTGCTTCGCCAACTAGAAGGCGACAGCCGGTTCGAGAGCGGCGTGCCGGGCGGCGCCAGCGGCGGCGACCTCGACTTCATCGAGATGAGCGGGATGACCGCGCCTCCCGCGTCTCCTCCCCCATTCGTGGCCGGGCCGGCGGCGCCGCCACCGGCAGAGCCAACGCATCAAGATGAAGAAGACACGCTTCCGCACGAGCAGCCGGCAGGGCCGGAAGCCGCCGCGGGCGCAGACGACGCGGAGCAGCACCTGCCGCTGTGGCCCCGCAACCAAGACGAGCCGAACGCCGAACACGCATACGACGATGCGGGAGACCTTCCCGGCAGCAATCCGGCGAAAGAATTGGCGGAGGCGTTTAACGCGCTGGAAACGCCCTACGCGCCAACTATTGAAGAACCCACCCCGGAGCAGACACGGCGATTCGCGGCTGAGCCGCCGGATGAGGAGGATGAAGCGTCAGCAACGGGGCATGCCGCGTCTGAAGAAGCGCCTTCACGCCTGCATGGAATCGTTAGAGAGTTGGCCGAAGGCGGCTTGGGAACGGCTTCTGAAGATGCAGGAGCGTCTGAGGCGGCTGCCACGGCAAAAGAAGCAGCGGATGACATCGACGAAGAAGCGCTATTGGCGCGTCCTTATGCGCCGCCATCTGAAAGCCATGCCGCGGAACCGCCGCTCCAAGAAGCCGCCGCGCCCGACCGCAGCCAGGGTCCTGATTTAGAGTCGATGCTTTGGCGCGTGCGGGATGAGATCCTTGGGGAAATCAAGTCGGACTTGGCCAGCCTCTCCGCGGGGCCAAGCGCAACCGTCCCGCGCAATCACATGCCTGCGCATGCTGGCCTCGCAGATGCGGAACGGATGCTGCGGGAACTCGATGAACAGCCGCGTGAGGATGAGCGCGAAGGGGCGGACCCTCGAGCTATGAGAGGCTCAGAGGCGTCATCCGCGAAAGATGACGCGGCACAAGCGCCGCCGCCCGGTGAAGATGTATTGCCCGATCCCGCTTCGTGGCTCGCCGAATGGACCGGAACCCTGCCTGATCCTGCGGAAGATGAACCGGCTGAACCGGTCATTTTGATGACGGGAGGGCGGCCGGCCAATATGCGGCGGCACTACAGCGGCACGCGTTCGAAACGGTCGATGGTGCGGCTGGCCGCATTGTCGCTGGCTGTTGCCGCGCTCATCGTTGCCGGCGTGGCTGGGTGGCAATATGCTCAACCGCAGTTGCAAGGGCCCGGACGGGTATTGGCTGGCGCGCGTCAAGCCGCGGCGGAGGGCGATCCGCTTGAATCCGCACGCCGCTATCAGACCTTTGTTACGCGCTTTCCCAATCACCCGGAAGCGCCAAGCGCCCTGTTTCAAGCCGCCCTCATGTTGCAAGCTGGCGAGCAAGTACCGCCCGCGCGGCTGAGCGAATCGCTATCGTTGCTGGAACGATTCCGGCAGCAGTATCCGGAGGATGAACGCACCGTACGGGCGATCATTCTCAGTGGGATCACGGAGCACCGCCTGGGCAATCACGATGCGGCGATCGACGCCCTCATGGACCCCGAGCTGCGCCTGCGCGATCCCGAAGCGAGCGTACCGGCCTGGCGTACTCTGGCCGAGGCCCACCGCGCCCTGGGCAATGTGGATGCGGCGCAATCGGCCTATTTGACGGCCGCTTCATTGCGCTCGAATTTGGCGCCGGACCTCGACTATCGCGAAATTGCGCGCATGTATCAGAGCCTCGCCGAAGAAGCTACAGACGAGGAGCAGCGCACGGCGTTGTATCGTGAGGCCGAAGAGTATTTGGAGCAAGCGGCGCGGGTCCCAGGCATTGACGGCGATCGCCGCAAGCGTATCGAAACCTCGCTCGAATACATTGGTGAGAAGCTTCGCGGCTTTCCGGGAAGCGCGGCTGAAAGTGCGCGCGTCTTGCCTGCAAGTGAGATGACTTCCCCGGGCACGCCGGCGGAATCGCCAGAAGAGACCGGGTCAGACACGTCAGACGAAATGGACGGCGCCTTCGTGCTGGAACCCTTTGTGGACGGTCCTGCGGTGACGCCCGTTGCGATAGAACCGGCCGAAGCCCCTGGCGTGCTCGAGGAAGAGCCGGCGGTTGACGGCGATAGCACGATTGCCGGCGATGCGCCGCCTCCCATCGACGACGGTCCCGCATCGGGCTTGCCTGCTTCTGAAGCGGACCCGGCGCTCGACGAGGCAATGCCAGACAGCGCCGCCGCTGCACCAGAGGACCCCGTTCGTTCTAAGGCGGAAGGTTCGAGTCGCGACTCGATACCTGCCGAGGACGTAGCAGACACGCCCAACAGCGCGGCAGGTCCATCTCCAGAAGATGCCCTCGAGCCAGCAGAAGACAGCAGTATGCTAGAAGAACCGAGCGGCAATCTCTCGAACGTCACCCTGGGCGAACCGGTTGGGGAAGGGAGTGGCGCGGCTCCCGCCATGCAAGAAGACGGCCCGCAGCCGCCGCCGCGGCCCGCCCCCGCGGAAGGTTCGGCTCCCGAGGCAGCTGGGGCGGCGATGGGCGCTCGCCCGGCCGAAGCTGCCGAAGATGAAGGGGAACGCTTGGACATTGCCCCTATCGAGACCATGGACGGGGCGAACCCGCCGCCGCTTCCATTTATGACCGAACCCGTTGACGGCAGCGGCCCAGGCTTGGAGACAATGCCGCCGGAAGCACGGGCCGAATAGCCGCCGCACGAAATTGTTGATGCCATTCAAACCAAAGGGGACAGGAGGTTCTATGAGGTTGAACATTGCGAAGGCGATCCTCGGTTGCCTTGTGGCAGCGGTGCTGATGGGGGCCGCTCCCGGCGCGCACGCACAACAAGACCTTCTTGTTCCTGGGGAAATGATCTTTATTGATGTCTACCGTCACCCAGAGTTTTCGACGACGGGCCGCATCAACGCACAAGGCAACATTTCGGTACCGTTCGTGGGCAGCGTATCCGTTGGCGGCTTAAGTCAGAGTGCCGCGGAGCAAACGGTCCGGCAAGCCCTGGAACGTTTCCTGCGGAATCCGCGAGTGAGTGTTTCGCGGGATGCCGGCAGCGGCTTGAACCGCGAGTTTCGCTCGCCGGTAATGCGCACCGAACTGATCCCGCTGAACAATGGCGATGCGGAAATGCTTGCGGAGCAGCTTGATGGGATGGTGTCGGAAGGAGGCGACATGGCGTTTGATCCGACGACCAACACGTTGATCGTGACGGACACGCCAGATGCCCTGCAGAACATCGCGAACGTCATCAATCAGTTGGACCAAATGGAAAACCGGCTGCAGCAGGTCCGTATCGAGGTCAAGATTGCGGAGGTGCAAGCAGGGGCGCTGGAAGAAATTGGCGTGCGCTGGTTCAAGCAAGGCCAGGAAACCGGGTTTGGCTTCTTCCCCGGCCCCATCCAAGATACGGCGATTCAGAACCTTCGGGGCGGCAATGCAAGCGGCGCGCAGAACGAACAGGTACGGGCGGGCGGCGCCAACCGTGGAGCGGGCGGCGGCAGAGAGTTTGTGAACGAGGATGACTTCGACCGGCGGCTGCAGATCCCCATTCAAGTGCCGACGGCGGGGCAGTTGTTTTTTGGCTTGCTCAATGATGATCTCGACATTGGGGCTTTCATTGATGCGCTGGTCGCGGATGACAAGGCGCAACTGCTCGCGAGCCCCAATATCTTGACGCCGAATCACAAACGGGCGGAAATCCGCCGCGTAGAGGAATTTCCCTTCCAGCAGTTTTCGCTCGAGCCGAGTGGACGCAGCGTCGCGGAAGTGCGGTTTATCGACCTTGGCATCATATTGGGCGTGACGCCGCATGTGCTGCGCGACCCGGACGGGCGTCAGTATGTGAAGCTCGAACTCGAGCCCGAGGTGTCGATGGCGGTCGGGACGACGGCGGGCGTGCCGATTCGCTCGGTGCGGAGCACGAAGAGCGAGGCGAATCTGCGCAACGGCCAATCGCTCGTGATTGGCGGCATCTACAAGCAGGATACGCGGGAATTCGACCAAGGAGTGCCCGGGCTCCGCAAGGTGCCCATTCTTGGGCATTTGTTCAGCCGGAAAGAAGAGCGCCTGACGGAGACGGAATTGATGATCTTTGTCAAGCCCGTGGTGCATGACACGCCTGACAGCATCACGGTGCGCGACATGATTGCCATACAAGACGAGGAAAAGGGCGTGAATGCGCTGGAGTATGCCAACCGCTTTTCATCGGGGGGCGAGGAACGGCGTGAATAGCGGGACGTGGTTGTGCCGCTGACAGCGAGAGGCTCTTAAGATTATGGCATCCAGCCTGCCACCGCCTGACCAACTGAACACCCCGAGTTCGACCCGGGACAACCAACTGCGCTTCCTGATTAATACCGGGCTGCGCTATTGGATGGTCATCGTTGGGTTTATGCTGTTTGGAGCGATCGTACTGCCTGGGGCGAGCTACCTCCGGCAGAGCGAGCCCATTTCCACGTGGCGGGCCAGTACCAAACTCGGCATCAAGAAGACCATGTTCGAGCGCGACATTTTCAAGAATGTCGCTGCGCGCCGCGACATCGTGCAGTTGACGCCGAAGGCGCTCGTCGGGCGGCTGACGGAGGATACGGCCTGGGCAGAAGAAGTGGCGCGGGGCATGGTGCGGCAAGACCTGCTGGGGGGCGGGGGCTTCGCCGGTCACATGAGCGATGATGACTACCGGGCGCTGACGGCCCGCGTGCGTCAAGCCATCACGTTCGAAGCCAACGATACGGCCGAGACCGTATCCGTGATGGCCCGGGCGGGCACGGCTGAAGAGGCGGAGCGCCTTGCTGACCTGACCGCCCGTGTCGTGATCGAAAGCAACCGGGAGTACATCAACCAAGAAGAGGAAGCGGCGCATCAGTTTGTGCAGGACCAGCTCGAGGATATGCGGGACGAGTTGGAAGAGGCCGAAGCCGCCGAATGGCGTTTCCGCCAAAGCCTTGGGTTCCGAACCCATCAAGACTACCTCGAAGACATGGACCGCATGAACAATGAACTGAACGCAGCCGAGCAGCAGCAAGCAGAACTGCTGGCACAGCTCGACACCATTGAATCGCAGCTTCGCCGCAAGAATGAACGCCTTCCCGAAGCGCTGGGCCAAATTTCGGACAGCCTGGTCAATCAACTCATCGGCGAACTGGAACAGCTGCTGCAAGAGCAGTTGGTCATGAGCATCAGCTATACGCCTGAATTCCCTGGCATGCAGGTGATTGCGGACGAGATTCAGGAGAAACGGCTGGCCATCATGGAGGCGGTCGAACAGCTCGACAACGGCCTCGCGGGCGGCAGCAGCGTATGGGAAGACCGGCAAGAGCTGCGCCAGCGCTATCTCGAGGCACAGCTGGAGTTGACGTCGCTCGAGATTCGCTCGCGCACCATTGAGGACTTGCTGAATGAGATGGTCGCGCGCCTGCCCGAACTGGCCGAGAAGAGCCGGGTGCAACGCAATCTTGAACAAGAAGCATCCACGATTCGGGAACAATTCAACCGGCTTCTGGATACGGAGTTTGAAATTCGGACGGCGCTTCAGCGTGATTCCGGCCAAGTGGAACGGCGGGG
>CAZLBS010000153.1:0-3745 GCA_964557505.1 uncultured Nitrospiraceae bacterium
GGACGTTTCGTTCGGCGCATGCGATTGACCGCAGCGGTCCGCTGACCGTGTCGGTGCGCCATCCACGGATGGACAGCCCCGCTCGCGCGTTTACAGCAGCTATGCGCGGAAGCAATGCCCAAACCGTTGCCATAGGCGAGGCCGAACTTACCCTGGCGCCCGATACGCCTTATGGCGCGTTGCTGCTTGAGACGGATGTGCAGAACGGGCCGCCGGCAGGAAGCGGCCTCACGGCGCACGGCTACGCCTACAGCCTGAAGCCAGAGGCCATGCCGGCCGACAACGCGATGACCTTGAGCTTGCCCATTCCCCATGGCGCCGCAAACCTCGAGAAGGCGGACATCTATCGTTGGACAGGCAGCGGATGGAGCGGCGAGGGCGCATCCCGTTCGGGGCAGCGCTTGACTGCCAGCATCGGCAGCTTCGGCATGTACCGCATTCACACGGACACCACTCCCCCGCGCATTTCGAACGTCAACGTGCAGCCGGGCGGCATGCGTCCGGGCATATCGGCGGCGGTGAGCGACAGCGGCAGAGGGATTGCGCAGGCAGATGCTTATCTCGATGGCGAATGGCTCTTGATGCAACTCGACCCTTACGCGGGCACGCTCGTTTGGGAACAAGACGAAGATTTGCCAGCGGGCGCCCACGCCCTCACCATCCGGGCTGTCGATGAGGCCGGCAATATGGCGACAGAGCAGACGAGCATCACCATCGCCGGCACATGATGGCGCACCGATTCGCCAAGGCAGCAACGCATCAGCGGCGCCGCGGCACAAAACCAACTGCAATCGGGTTCACCTTCGGCAGTGCGGCGCGCATGCCGCCTGAACACTTTGCACCATGCGTACGCATTTGCGAAAATTTCAGGCTTTGAAACGGGCGTATAGCAGGTAGAAAAGGAGGACGGTCTGATGAGCGCGACGGCAGAAAAGCACGCGTTTCAGGCAGAGGCCCGGCAATTGCTGGACCTCATGATTCACAGCATTTACACGCACAAAGAAATCTTTTTGCGCGAGTTGATCTCGAATGCCTCGGACGCGCTGGACAAGCGGCGGTTCCTGGCGCTGAGTCAGCCGGACTTGTTGCCTGAGGGCACGGAGTTGTCGATCCGGCTGGATGCGGACAAAGACGCGCACACGCTGACGGTGTCGGACAGCGGCATCGGGATGAGCCGTGAAGAGGTGAAGCAGAACATCGGCACGATCGCTTCGAGCGGCACCAAGCGGTTCCTTGAGCAACTTAAGGATACGGAGAAGAAAGACCTGACGCCGGAACTCATCGGGCAATTCGGCGTCGGGTTTTACTCGGCGTTCATGGTGGCGGACGCGGTAACGCTCATCACGCGCAAGGCCGGGGAAGACACGGCCACGCGCTGGTTCTCGGACGGCGACGGCGCCTACACGGTCGAGGATGCGGAGAAGGCGGAGCCGGGCACGGACATCAAGTTGCACCTCAAGCCGGCGGATCCCGAAGACCACTTGGACGACTATGCGGACGGCTACAACCTGCGGCGCATCGTGAAGAAGTATTCGGACTTCGTGGCGTATCCCATCAAGATGCAAGTGGAGCGGCAGGAGCCCGAGCGCGACGCGGAGGGCAAGCCCGCCGAGGGCGGCGAGATGAAGACCGTCATCGAGGACGAACAGCTCAACTCGATGAAGGCCATCTGGCTGCGCCCGAAAGAGGACGTCGCCGACGAAGAGTACAGCGAATTCTACAAGCACATCGCGCACGATTGGGCGGATCCGCTGCACATCGTGCGCGCGAAGATCGAGGGCGTGCTCGAGTACCAAATGCTGCTGTTCATCCCGGCGCAGCAGCCGTGGAACATCATGATGCGCGACAGCTTCACCGGGGTGCATCTCTATGTGAAACGCGTCTTCATCATGGACGATTGCACGGCCATCCTGCCGGAGTGGCTGCGCTTCCTGCGGGGGGTTATCGACAGCGAAGACTTGTCGCTGAACGCGTCGCGCGAGACTTTGCAGCAGGACAAGCAGATTCAGCGCATCCGGAAGGGCGTCGTCAAGAAAGTGCTCGATGAGCTGGAGCGCCTTCAGAAGAACGACGCGGGCAAGTATCAGACGTTTTGGCGCGAGTTCGGCGCGGTGCTGAAGGAAGGACTCATCCAGCCGAACGACAACCGCGAACAGGTGCTTCGCTTATGCCGGTTCCATTCCACGCACAGCGGCAGCGAGATGACGACGCTGGCCGATTATTTGGAGCGCATGAAAGAAGGGCAGGACAAGATTTACTACATGACCGGCGATTCGCTGGAAACGCTGCGCCGGTCGCCGCACCTCGAGGCATTCAAGGCAAAGGGCTATGAGGTGCTCCTGCTCGCCGATCCGGTCGATGAAATCTGGTCAAGTTCGGTTTTCGAACACGAGGGCAAGCCCCTCCAGTCGGCGGGCCGCGGCGCGGTCGATCTGGGCACCGAGGAAGAGCGCAAGCAGGAGGACGAGCAGCGCGCCGAAAAGGCAGCCGAGTACAAGCCGCTGATGGAGAGACTTCAGGGGCAGCTCGATGAACGCGTGAGCGAGGTGCGCCTGTCGAACCGCCTCACCGAATCGATGGCCTGCTTGGTCACGCCCGACGGCGGCTTGACCCCGCAGCTGGAGGCGATGATGAAGAGCATGGGCCAAGAGACGCCGCCCGGAAAACGCATCCTCGAGTTGAACCCGGAGCACCCGGTGGTCAAGAAGATGCACGAGGTGTTCGAGGCCAACGCGGACGATGAACGCCTCGGACAATACGCCGAATTGCTCTATGGCCAGAGCGTGCTCGCCGAGGGCGGGCAATTGCCCGAACCCGCCGCCTTTGCCAAACGCGTCGCCGAATTGATGGGCTCGGCGCTGGTTTAACAATGCCGTGAAGCAGGGGAATCGTCTTGTGCCGGCAAGGGGATTTCCCTGCCCCATGTTTGCGCAACGCTGCCCAGACTATCCCTGCGTGCGATACCACTCGGCCGTCTGCTTCAGGCCTTCTTCGAATGAGACGAATACCTCGTAGCCGAGCGCCTCTTTCGCGGCGGTTATGTCGGCCCGTGAATAGTGGATGTCGCCTAGGCGTGCCTCGGCATGCTCGGGCTCGATGTCTGTCTCGAGAATGCTGTTGAGCGCCGCCACTAAATCGAGCAGGGAGTGGGCAGCGCCGCAGGCGATGTTGTAGACGCGCCCGGCTGCTTCGGATGGGGCCTCGGCGGCGAGCACATTGGCGCGCACGTTATTCTCCACGAACGTGAAGTCGCGTGCTTGAGTGCCGT
The DNA here is from genome assembly GCA_964557505.1 of uncultured Nitrospiraceae bacterium. GTDB lineage: Bacteria > Hydrogenedentota > Hydrogenedentia > Hydrogenedentales > CAZLBS01 > CAZLBS01. The sequence continues at coordinate 3,269 of CAZLBS010000153.1, forward strand.
CGCCGTGGATGACCGGGCGCTCGCCCTGCAACATGAGGCGGATGAACTTGGGGATCACCGCGCTGTAGGGGGAGTCGGGCTTTTGCCGCGGGCCAAAGACATTGAAGTACCGCAGGCCGACGGTCTCGAGGCCATAGCACGCATGAAAGGCGCGCAGGTAATGTTCGCAGCCAGCCTTCGAGGCGGCGTAGGGCGACATGGGAAAGAGCGGCTGGTCTTCGCGGCGGGTGTCGCCCGGCTGGTTGCCGTAGACGGAGCTTGACCCGGCGAATATGAAACGGCGCACGCCCGCGTCTTTTGCGGCCACGAGGAGATTAAGCGTGGCATCGAGGTTTGACGTATGGCTGAGGGCGGGCTTGTCGATGCTGCGCGGCACCGAAGGGACGGCCGCTTGGTGCATGACAATGTCGATATCGCGCACGGCCTCCGCGCATGCATCCGGCTCGCGCAGGTCAGCCTGCAGATACTCAATGCTCT
>CAZLBS010000153.1:3755-7682 GCA_964557505.1 uncultured Nitrospiraceae bacterium
TTGCGTCCAGGTTGGAGGCATCGCCCGTGATTTCGCTGTCAATGACGCGGACATCGGCGTCATGTCCGGCGAGCCAATGCGCGAGATTCGACCCGATGAAGCCAGCTCCGCCTGTTACCAGATAGGCCGGCATTGCATACTCATATTGGTCATGATTCCCCCTTGGCGCATGGCAGGCGCGTTCCCCCCTGTGCTTGCCGCCCGTAGTGTACGCAGGCGGCGCGGTGCTTTTCATTCTGGCCGGATAGCCTGTAGACTGCATAGGCTATGACGGACTTGATGCTTACCTGCGTGTGCGGGCACAAAATGCGTGTCTCCGAGTTCCAGCTCGGCATGGAGATGGCGTGTCCGCAGTGCAAGCGCGACATCGAGGTGAGCGAGGACAACACCGCACCCATCGAGACGAAGGGACCGCCGCCCAAGAAGGAACCCTACCTTGCCGGCCCGGGCGATGGGGCGCGACAGGCAGCCGCGGACGCCCACGCCTTTGCTCCGCCAGACCATGAGCAAGGCGGGGCCCCTCAAACGGATGCCTTTGCCTTCTCGCATCTGATGGAAGACGAGCCCGCGCCAAAAAGCCCTGCTGGCGGCACATCTGGTTTTGCAAAACCGGGAGACTTCTCTCCGTACAGCCGGAGCGCGGCGGCGAACGAGGCGCCGCAAGGCCAGTGCTCGCGCTGCGGGCGGGCCTTTCGCGGCGATTGGGACATTCACCGGACTAACAAAGGGGCGCTATGCAACATCTGTTTTAACCGGGCGGCGGATGACCTGGAGGAGCGGCCGCAGGCTATAGATGCCGCTCCGCCGCCGGGCATCGACAGTTCGGTCATGGGCGTCTATGAAGATCATTCGGACACCATTGCGCGGGAGCGGGCGCCGAAGTCTTCTGACATGCCGGCCTGGATGGCGAAGCATGAGAAGGCATGGCGCGCCGCGATTGGCATTGCGGCGGCCATTGTTGTGGCGCTGGGGATGTATTACGCCTTCTTCGATACCGCGCCGCCGCCGAGTGAACGGGTGGTGCAGCAGCAAGGCGAAGCCATCGACAGCGAAAATGCCGCGCCCGCGGAGACGGCGCCGCTGGCGATCGTCATCCCGGTGCAAGCGGTCATGTGGCTGCTCGGCATGATTGCGCCGCTCTACATAACCCTCGTTCTGGTCAATAAGCTCCCGCATGACAACCTGCTTTTCGACGCCATCCATGTCTTCGGCGTGTCCCTGCTCTTGGCCATTGTTGGCACTTTTACCAGTTTCGTGCCGCTCGTCGGATTCGTCATCTTCATCGTCTTTGCCGCCGGCATCTTGTTCTATTTTTACGAATTCGGCTTGTACCAATTGTTCATGTTCATCATCCTGTCGGTATTGCTTGCACCCTTTTTGGTGGTGTTGAATCAATTTGTGATGGGCAGCCTTGCGTTGCTGTTCTAGCCCATGAAGGCCTTGCCGCACCTGAATGTGGGGGCGGGCGTTCCGGCGCCGGACTGGCTCAATCTCGACGCCTCGCCCCTCTTCTTGCTGCCGCGCTCGGTGCACCGCGCGCTTAGCATGCTGCGCCTCTCGGCCCGCTCGGAGGCCTTTCTCGGCGCACGGTATGCGTATTGCCGCCTTGGAGCGGATACCCGGCTCCCCTTTCCAGACGCCTCCATGGAAGCGGTGTACACCTCGCACACGCTGGAACACTTGTCCGCCCCCACGGTGCGCTTGTTTGTGGAAGAGGCGCGGCGGGTCTTGCGGCCGCAGGGGATTCTGCGTATCGTCGTACCCGACTTGGAGGCACGGCTGCGGTCGCTGCTCGAAAGCGAAGACGCCGCTGCTGGATTCGGCGCGGCGGCCGAAGTCTTGCCGCCGGAGGTAGCGGAGTCCCGCTGGCGGGCCATGCTGGAAGCACTGTGGGGGTTCCCGTCGATGCACCGTACCATGCTCCGGCCGGAGCCATGGACACGCGCCTACAGCCGCGGGTGGGACGTGCGCACGGGGCTCGGCTATCTTGAGTCGGAAATCGCGGGGGACTTGCTGCGGGCGGTGGAGCGCGAGGAGCGCTGCCAGCATGCATGCATTATCGAAATGACCAAGCGGGGTTAACCTACGGGGGGGGCAACTGCAATGAAGACGCATACGCCGTTCCTCTTGCTGGCTGGATGGTTATTGTTGCAAGCAGGATGCGTCACCGTCAGCGCGGGCATTGGTCCCCTAACGGCCGGCATGGGCCCAGATGCGCCATACGTGCGGCACATCGTGTTGTGGAAGTATCAGGCGGACACGGCCCCTTCTGAACGGCTTCTCGTCGAGCAAGAGTTCGCCGAATTGGCGGACAGCATTGAAGCGGTTGCGCATTTTGAAATGGGGCGGGAGTTGGGCGCCGCCCCACGCAGCCAGGGTTACGAGATGGGCGTGCTGATGCTGTTTGAAGACGAAGCGGCGCTCGCGGAGTACATCGAGCACCCCGCGCACAAAGCGTTTGTGGAATTGTTCCGAAGGCATGCTGAAGACATTTTTGTCTTCGACTACGTACCGGAGGGTTAAGCAATGCGCATGGTAATGCCGGTTGTATCGATGCTGACGATGACCCTGCTGGGAGGTTGCGGCAGCCCGATGGCGGGCGTCTATCTGCCGAAGGCGTATCTCCACGAGGGCAAGGAAGCCTCGGACAATCCCAGGTATACGCCGGAGGCCATTCAACAACGCTTCGAGGATGAGAACCGCGTGATGACGCTGAACCCGGACTGGACCTTTAGCATTACTTATAGCGGCGGGTCGCGGGAAGGCACGTACCGCGTTGAAGGACAGACCCTTATCTTGCGGGATACGCATTCGAATGGCGCCTACATTCAGCCCGCGCTGCAAGACGATCGCCATATGGAAATCCAGGGCAACAACATCGCCGAGCCGAATGCCTACCATTCTTACAATGCCGGCGTGGTGTATGAGAAACAATAGGGACGAACATGGCAACGGAGATTGAGCGCAAATTTCTGCTGAAGAGTCTGGCATGGAAAGATGCCGCCGGCGCGGGCACGCCCATGCGGCAAGGCTACATCGTCAATGTGGATGGCCGTAGCGTGCGCGTGCGGGTGGCGGGCGACAAGGCATGGCTCAGCGTCAAGGCGCTCCTTGGCGAAGGATTGGTCGTCCGGCGCGAATACGACTATCCCATTCCGGTTGAAGACGGCATGGCCATGCTGAACGAACTATGCGGCGGCGTCATCACAAAGGTACGCTACCGCGTGCCGCATGAAGGACATACGTGGGAAATCGATATCTTCGAAGACGCCAATCAGGGGCTCATGCTCGCCGAGATCGAGCTATCGGCTGAAGACGAGCCTTTTTCCATCCCCCCTTGGGTGGGAGAAGAAGTAAGCAACGACCCGCGCTATCTCAACAGCTACCTCGCCGAGCAGCCCTTTATCGAGTGGGGGCGGTAGCGCGGGCCCCGGCTCAATATCTCGGCTGGCGCAGGCTTACGGGCTGGCTGATGATTTCGCTGAAGACGATGCCGTTGCGGACGTTGGCGGTGCTGCCGAACATGACCCGGGGAGACACGAGTTTGCCGCGGCGGCGGTGCGTCTGCTGCTGTTGTGCGCGCCGCTGGTCGCGGGCCCGTTGTTGTTCCATCTCTTTCCGCTTGCGTTCGGCGGCTTCCCGGCGCTGCGCTGCCTCTTGCCGGGCCTGGTCGACGCGGGCCCGTTGCTCGGCTTCCCGGCGCTGGCGTTCTTGCAGTTCAGGATTGGCAAGCCCCATGGCTTGTCCGACAGCCTCGCGCATGCTGCTGGGCGGCCGCGGGTAGCTTGTCTCGGCGGGGGCATGCCGCTGCTCGCGGGTCCGCGGGTCAAGGCGTGCGGCGGCTTGCTCGTGCGTAGATGACTGCCGGCGTTCCTGCGTTGGACGCGGCGGCGGGGGCGGCGCTTGCTGCGCGCGCTGCTGTTGCAT
>CAZLBS010000154.1:0-7664 GCA_964557505.1 uncultured Nitrospiraceae bacterium
GGGTCGAGCGGTAGATTTCCCGCCTCAAGATCTTTCGCAATTGCCTTAAGGCCCGCGATAATCGCCTTGGCATCCTTCTTCGAGATAATGCCGCAGGCTCCTAGCATGCGGGCGTGGGCGATGCTGGCCTGAATGTCCCACGGCGCAAGGCGTTGGTCGAAGGACACGGACTCGCCGAGCTGTTCAACCAGCGCATCGGTTTGGGCTTCAAATCTGCCGCCCCACAATTTGCCCAATGCCTGCCTCCTTGCCTGCATGAACGACGAGGCGGGCAGCACGCCCCTCCCCGCAGCAAACTCCCCTGCGAAAATCGTAGGCAACCTACGGTCATTTGTCAAATATTATCTCTTAGTGATGTGCGATTCGAGGGGTTTGCGAGATTCTAAATGATGTTGCACTTACTGTGCGTGCAAAAGAAAGCAGGCCCCAGCCATGAGCGCACGCGGGTGCTGCTAGAAGGAAGGCGCCCTGCCGGCAAGCCGGTCTTGCGGGAAGAAGTCCGCGCCGCGCGCTTCCGGAGCGGCGATGCGGGCTTCGAGAAATGTCGTCTGCGGGCTTCCGTTAATGTCGAGCACTTCGAAGCCGGCAACGCCTGCTTGCAGGAGCTTTGCGGTGACCGAGAGAAACTCTGAGACATTGCCATCCCGAAACTGATAAAGCGTTCCAATGGTGTCGCGGGGCTGCGCGCTCAAGTCGAGCACATCTTGAATCTTGTCGAAAACCGCGACCGGATCGGGCCTTGGGCTTACCGCAAGCACGTCACGCGATGGGGCGATGGTTTCGAGCGGCTGCACGCGCAAAGGTTGTTGACTCGCCTGTGCGCCTTGCCGCGCTGCTTCTTGTAGGGCCGCTTGCACGGCTGGATTCTGATTGAGTGTTTGCACTTCCATGGCTTACCGTCCTTGGCGCACCACCTGGAGGACCGTCCTTGGTCTCCATCTGTTCCGGTATATCGGCAAGCCGGTCGAAAACTTAAGCCGCCTTTCGCGAGTCCAAAGGGCGATCATTCGTTGGGGTTTTGTATTGCTATCGTTAGGAAGAGGCTTGACTTATGAAGATGGTGCTGCGCGTTGCGGCGTATGTCATGCTGGCCGGATTCACCTTGATGATGGGCGGCATGCTCTACATGGTGTTTTTTCAGGGGCGGGCGCCCGCGCCGCGGCCTGAACTGGTCCTGTTGCCCGAGGGGACGCCCCCGCCGCCCGGGGGCTATCCGACCCGAAATGCCGTGTTGCTCGCATGGGCCCTTGGCAGGACGGACGCCCTCGACATCGGGAGCGAGGTGGCCACGCCTCCCGGCGTTGTCGAGGAAATTGACGTTGAGTACGGGCACACAGGGGAGCGCCCGCTGACGCTTGACCTCTACCGGCCGCAAGAACCGCCCGCTGAACCCGTGCCCGGCATCTTGATGGTGCACGGCGGCAGTTGGCGCAACGGCGATAAATCCATTTACAAGTACTACACCGTCCGCTTCGCTCAGCAAGGATACGTGGCGGCGACCGTGGGCTACCGGCTGATTGGCGAGGCGATCTATCCCGCGGCGGTGCAGGACGTGAATTGCGCCATCCGCTGGATGCGGGCACACGCGGACGAGCTAGGCGTCGACCCGGACCGCATCGTGGTGATGGGCGGCTCGGCGGGCGGGCACCTCGCCATGATGGCGGCATATGCGGAAGGCATGCCGCACCTCGAGGGCGAATGCCCCCATGAGGGCGTCTCGAGCGAGGTGGCTGCCGTGGTCAATCTTTACGGGCCGACGGACATCACCCAGCCCCGCGCGCAGCACCGCCGCGAGCCAGCCGATTTCCTTGGCGCCACATACCAGGAACGGCCAGACCTTTGGGCGGAGGCTTCCCCCATCACGCACCTCGACGAAAACGATCCCCCCACGCTCATCATTCACGGGACGGTGGACCAGATCGTGGAAGTGACCCAGGGCGACGATTTGGCCGAGCGTCTTCAGGAACTGGGCATTCCGTACTGGTACGACCGGATCGACGGCTGGCCGCACGCCCTCGATATCAGCGAGAGCATCAACGAACGCGTGCGCAACCTGACGACCGCATTTATCGAGACCTATACCGGCGAAGCACGATTGGCCAAGGCGGAAGAAGCGTCCAGATAACCGCCATTGTCGCAGATGGATACAGATTGGGGGAGGGTGGCAGGCGGGCACAGATGCTGGCCGCTCGCCGATGAAAGACGCACGGCCATTGCCGGGCGCGCATGCGGGGCAGTGGGGCGGCCGGAATTGCGCCACTGGGAAGGAGTAACCATATGCTATCCGCGCGGGGCGGGAAGCTCAAGGCCTTGGCCTATTATGCATCGCTTGGATTGATGGCCTTCGCGTACGTGTTGGTCGGCGTGATGCACTTTCGAAGCCCGGACTTTTACATCAACATCATGCCATTGTGGATTCCCTGGCACGCCTTCTGGGTGTACGCGACAGGCGTGTTCGAGATCGCAGGGGGCATTGGCCTGCTTATCCCGGCCACGCGGCGCATCGCGGCGTGGGGCATTATCGCGATGCTCATCGGGTTCTTCGCCGTGCACATCGATATGCTTGTGGCGTACGAGGAGCGGTTCAGCGACATCCCTTACTGGGGACTCGCCGCGCGGATTCCGTTGCAGTTTCTCCTGATTGGCTGGGCCTACGTCTATGCAAGGAAACCGGCCGGGCCTTCGCCTTCAGCATAGCAATCTTGCAGGTAGGCCGTGATCAGCGTCTGAAAGGCGATGCCTTACTCGTCTGACCATTGCTTATAGTGCGCTACGACTTCCAGGCCGAGCCGCAGCGGCCATTGCTTCTTCAGCCTGCGAGTCCTTGCTTAGATTGCGCTGAGGAACTGTCCAAAGGCGACGCTGTAGGGGGATTCGCTCGGGTAGCTAAGCCAGTCGACGTGTCCGTCGAGATAGAGCACGTTGCCGCCCCCGGGGACGTGGTTGAAAATGCGCGGCTCGTTGCCCCCGTAATCGTCGTACATAAGGTAAACGCTGCTTTGCGCATTGGCGCTGGCGGCGGGATTGTTGATGTCGGTAATCAAAAATCGCTCAATCCCCTCGCGGAATCGGTAGGCCGTTTCTCCCGCAACGGTAATGTCATTGGTGAAGGGGGCGTCGTTGGGCGGTTCCGTTGCGCCGGGGCCGAAGCCGGCGACCCATTCCGTTTGGATTTCGCTGAAGAGGGCGAGCAGCCCTGTTGTAAAGTCGCGCCGCAGGTCGGAGCTGCCCGCAAGGTCTGGAAAGAATACGTCGAAGGTCAGGTCGTTGATGTCTTTGCCGTCGTTGAACATGAGGTCATCATTCAGCACCCAAGCAAAATATAGGTATGACTTGTTCTCAAAGGTGCAGGGCTCGATGGGCAGGTCCGGGTCGTCATTGGGGCTGAACTCCCCATTGCCGATGTCATCGAAGTCCAAGTCGGAGGGGCAAGCCATGATGTTGACGTCCGTGAGATATTCAGGGTAGGTGCTCGGGCCATCAAAGGTTTGTTCGAGCGCCTGCTCGGGAGTGCAGCGCATTTCGCTGTTGCTGTAGTTCCACTTGTGTTGCGTCGGGTAGGCCTCGCCTTGGGATTCGTTGGCGTACATCTTGAGCATAAGGCCCAGTTGCTTGAGGTTGTTCTGGCAGGATGCCCGGCGCGCTGCCTCGCGAGCCCGGGATAAGGCAGGCAACAGTATCGCGGCCAGAATGCCAATGATGGCGATCACGACCAGCAATTCGATCAAGGTGAATCCCGCACGGCGTTTCATCGCAAACTCCTCCAAGCATGACGTTCCACTGAGGGGTAAAGACTAACCGGGCATGGTTAGGCGAGGATTTGAAAACATCTCGGCACAGAGGCGCCGAGCGGTGCCGACAGGGCATCGTGAGGGGCGGATCAGCAAACAGGGGACAGGGGAGCGCCGTGAGCATTTCGTGGCGTATGGCGTGACGTAGGGATATGGGCGAGGCGAGGACCGTCTCTTCTGAGCGTGTTGTCGAATACCGCGAGCTTAGAATCCGGTGGACGATTCATTGGCGGATTCGGTGGGAGGGGGCCATTCCCGCAAGAGCAGATCGAGGTCCCGCATTTGCAGCCGTTTGGGCCCCTCGATGCTGGGAACGATCTTGAGCTGCCGCGTCAGCATTGGCATAAGCACAACGCGCCTAAAGATAAGGTCGCAGATCTCGAGCAGTATCGATGCCACGAACGGGCTTATGAAAAGGTGACTGAGAAAGAACAGGGCTACGATCGCCCAAAAGAAGTAGCGCCTCAACGTGTTGCAGATATTGAACACGCCGGCCAAATTGGCGGTCTCGGCGTAGCTGTACCCGAACAGGCCGCGTGGCTTGCCTACATACAATTTGCCTTGTTTATCTCGAAAGAAGAAATATGCGATGACAGGTTCGAGCAACATCCAGCTCAACGACCTGCGCATGGCTTTGACTTGAGCGGCATCAATGTCCTGCACGGCGCCATGTACTCCCCATCAGGAAAAAAGCGACGCTAACATAGGGGCCGGACATGGTCAATCTTCATGCTTAGAATGAACAAGCTTATCAGTTGCATAAACACTTATGAATGTGGCCGCGCCTCCGCTTGAAACGCTTGCATTGCATATACCTTGGCCACGGCTTCCGCCTGGGCTTTTAGGGAGAAGCGTTCGCGAGCTTGGATTTCCGCTTGAGTGCCGAGCCGTTGGTGCAAGGCGCTATCATCGAGCAGGGTTTGGATGCGGGCGGCCAGGGCCTCGGGCGAGCCGTCGCAGATATAGCCGGTCTTGCCGTCATTGATGATTTCGCGGAGCATGCCCCGGTCTGCCGCTACCACGGGGACGCCCATGGATAGGGCCTCGCGCACGGCGCGGCAGGTGCCATCGCTTCCGGGAACGAGATAGACCTTGCAGTCCATAGCGGCGAGGGCGCCCACGTAGTCGTTGCCGCTGATGTGCCCGGCATAGTGGACGCGGTCTTCGATGCTCCGCTCGCGGACGGGACCATACGCGATGCGGTGGGGATGGGTGCCGCGGCCTACGATGAGGGCATGCACGCGCGGGGTTTTTTGCGCGAGCAATGCGATGGCATCCCAGAAGTCTTCGTACCGGCGGTGGGCCTGCATGCGCGCGACGATGCCTACGACAAAGGCGTCTTCGCCGATGCCGAAGCGCTGGCGCATGTTAGGCAATGCGCGGTTGCGATCGAAGCGCGTGGTGTCGATGGCGCCGGGGACAACGGTCAGCCGTTCGGGCGCGAGCCCATAGGCGCGCATGTCATGCTCGCGGGCGATGTGGGATGGCTCGATGATGTGGGCCGCCGTGCGCATGAGCGGGCGCTGCCGCCACGGGCGCCGAAAGCCCAGGCCTTCGTAGCTGCTGCGGATGAGCGGGATGCCGAGCCTGTGCGCGACAGGTCCGGCGATGCGGTGGTCATTGTCGAGGTGGCAGTGAATCATGGCGGCCGGTTGCTCGCGCAGGTGCTGCAGAAGCACGCGTTGATCGCGCCGATTGTCCCAAGGCCTGCCATGCTTCGCGAGGCGCATGCAGAGCACCGGGTTGAACCCTCGCGCGCGGGCTTCCTCGATGAGTTGATTGCGGCCATCGCTTGTGAGGGGCGAGCAAGCAAAGCGCACGTCGAAGCCATGGTCTTCGCGCAAGCGCGCAGCTAAGGTCAGCGCCGGTTCAGCGGGGCCCGTCCAGCGGTGATTTGCAAACAGATGCAAGACGCGCAAGACCAGTTACGCCGCCTCTTCTTCAGGCGTCCCGCCGAAGCGGACGGAAACGAGTTGGCTGACGCCGCGCTCTTGCTGGGTGACGCCGTATAGGGCTTCGGCACGCGCCATGGTCTGCTTGTTGTGGGTGATGATGACGAACTGGCTCTGGTTGGTGAAGCCCTCGAGCATGTCGAGAAAGCGGCCAATGTTGGCGTCGTCGAGCGGCGCGTCCACCTCGTCGAGGATGCAGAAGGGGCTCGGCTTGGCGCGGAAGATGCTGAAGAGCAGGGCCACGGCCGTCATGGCGCGCTCGCCGCCCGAGAGCAGGCCAATGCTGGTCGGCTTCTTGCCTGGGGGGCGGGCTTCAATCTCGATGCCGCTTTCCAGCGGGTCGTCCGGGTCAAGCAGATAAATGCGTGCCTGACCGCCGTTGAACAATACGCGGAAGGTTTCTTGAAAACTTTTCGCGATCTTTTCATAGGTTTCCAAGAAGAGTTCACGAATCTTTTTGTCGCTGCGCGCGACGACCCCGAGCAACGTTTCCCGCGCTTGCTGCAGGTCGTTGGCCTGACCCGTGAGAAATTCAAAGCGCTTTTCCAGCGCCTCATATTCTTCGATGGCCGTAAGGTTCACATCGCCCATGCGCTGCAGTTTGCCGCGCAACTCGGCGACGAGCTTGTCGCGTTCGGAATCTTCGTAGCTGTCCGTGCCCACCTCTTCCGGCGTCAAGTTGGCCAGCGTGATGTTGTACGCGTCGCCGATGCGTTCTTTCACATTGGCAAGCTGGTCTTCCGCGCGGCGCAATTGCACTTCGGTCTGGCCGAGTTCGCTTTGCACGGTGCGGAGTTTCTCGCGCTTTTCCTTGAGCTGGGCATCGAGCTGCTCGTTTTCATCGAGCAGTTTCTGGCGTTCGTTGTCGGCCTCATTGACCTTGACGCGGGCCTCTTCTTTTGATTCCGACAGCGCTTTGGAACGCTCGAGATTGGCGGCGATGCCCTCTTCGCGCTGTTGCTGGCGCTCGGCGATTTCTGTCTGCGAGACTTTAAGGACCTCGGCACGTTCGATGGCTTCGCCCTTGGCGCGCTCTTCGCGAAGCACCTGCCGCTTGGCTTCCTCGAGCATTTGCCCGCGCTCAGCCATGGCCACGCGCAAATCGCCCAGCCGGCTCGCTACATCGGCCAAGGCCTGGCGCGCTTTCGCCGCGGCATTCTGCGCCCCGGCAAATTCCGCCTGCGATTGCTCGTCTTCGCCTTGCAGCGAATCTGCCCGCGAGAGCGCTTCCTGACGGCGCTGCTCGAGCGCCTCGCGCCGCTGGTTGAGTTCCCCTTGCTGCGTGCGCAGATTCTCGAGGGCCTCGCCGAGGTTGTCCATTTCAGTGGACTGCCGCGCGATGGCCACGCCCGCGTCATTGAGCTGATTGCGGAGAGTGGCCGCTTCTTGCTCGATGGCCTTGGCCTCTTTCTCGAGCTGCGCCGCCGTCTCGTTGATGTCGATACGCTTTAGGTCGAGCTGTTCGAGTTGCGCATCGAGCGCTGCCACGCGCTCTTCAATCTCGGAGATTTCCGCGCTGCGTCCCAACAGGCCGCGGCTTTCGTGCTTGGTCCGGCCGCCCGTCACGGCTCCCGCTCCCGATACGACTTCCCCGTCGAGCGTCACCATCTTTGGCGTCCGGTCATGGCCGCGCTTGATGCGGATGGCGTCCTCGAGCGTCTCGACGACGATGGTGCTGTGCAACAGGTATTCCACCGCACGCTGGTGATGACTATCGAACTGGACGAGGTCGAGCGCATGACCGAGGACGCCGCGTTCGTTCGCGAGTTCCTTGCCCTCATTGCCGCGCCCGCCGCGAATGATGTCGAGCGGCAGAAAGGGGACGCGGCCCGCGCGCTGCTCCTTGAGAAAGCGAATGGCATCGCTTGCGGCGTCGGCATGCTCCACGACAATGTTGTTGATGCTGCCGCCAAGCGCCGCC
>CAZLBS010000155.1:0-7661 GCA_964557505.1 uncultured Nitrospiraceae bacterium
ACCCCTGGATCACGCGGAAACTGCTCGAGGGCCTCGACGTCGTGCTCCGCCGAAGCACCGATGGCGGCAAGACATGGGGGCCGATGACCGTTGTTGCGTCGAAAGAGCGGCACACGACGGGCAACCCCGCACCTGTCGTCGATCAGGCAACGGGGCGCATCTGGCTCGCGCTCACGCGGAATCACGCGCGGGATCATGAGTCGCGCATTCACACGGGCGAGGCGCCGCCGCGCTCAGTCTGGATAACCTATAGCGATGATGTGGGGGAGACGTGGGCCGAGCCTCGAGACATCTCGGACACCGCGCGGAAGCCAGAATGGCGCTGGTATGCGACAGGGCCGGGGCATGGCATTCAACTGGAAAGCGGGCGCCTCATGATTGCCTGTGATCACAGCGTTGCCGCGGACAAAACCGAATGGCATTCGCATGTGATCTACAGCGATGACCACGGAGAAACGTGGCAAATCGGCGGCGTCGTTGATGGCTTCACGAATGAATGCCTTGTTGCTGAATTGCCGGACGGCACGCTGTATCTGAACGCGCGCAGCTACCGGGGCAACAACCTGCGGCTCGTTTCCCGAAGCGCCGACCAGGGCATGACGTGGCTGCCCGCCGAAGAAGATCCGCGCCTCATCGAGCCCGTATGTCAGGCAGGGCTGTTGTACTGGGACGCGCCCGGCTGGCTGCTCTTCAGCAATCCGGCCTCGAGCAAGCGGGTCAACATGACCTTGCGCGCCAGCCCCGACGCAGGCGCGACGTGGCCCATTTGGCAGCAGCTGCACGATGGCCCTTCCGCGTACAGCGATCTCGTGGCATTGCCCGGTGAGCGCATCGGCGTGCTGTACGAGCGGGGTCAAGCGTCGCCCTATGAGACCATCTGGTTTTCAGCATTGGACATTGCGCAAAGCATTACCGGCAGTACCAAGGAGTAGAGCATCCGGCCACCCGGGTTGCCCGGCTTGGCAACTGGAGGCGTCAACTGCCCCGTCATCTTCCACACCAGTGAGTCTGGCGCATGGCTGCTTGCCAAACGCCAGACCCGGGGCGGATGAACGCTGGCCGGCAATGCAGTTCGCTTCGTTGCCCGCTAATGCGTACCGGCCGCGCGGCCATGGCCAGCGTATTCCGCGGGCTCATGCTTTAAGAGTCCGAAGGGTTTGCCGGCGGGCAGCACGGTGTGGCCCAAGTGGGTATTCAACACGACCGCGGCGGACCCGTAGAACGACACCAATGCAATGCCCAGTTCCGACCATGCCGCTACGGCATGAAAGAAACTCGCCGCGATTCCGAAGGTGCTCAGCGTCAGGCCCAAGAACAGGAAGTCGATGAGCACGAAAATGGTAAACAACACCTTGTTGGTTTCGAGCGACCCGATCGTCATGTAGAGCGTAAAGACCAAATACCCGAGGAAGGCTACCCCGAGTTGGTGGATGTCGGCCTGCGCAGCCGCGGCCTCGCCGAATACGCCTAAGCCCATCAGCCAGGTCATGCCTACGCCGAACCAGAAGAAGGCATACCCGCCGAACGCGGTCGCCCCGAAAATATTGTCCCGCTTGAAGTCAAGAATGCTCGCGGTGAGCTGGGCAAACGCACCCAAAAAAATTGCCCAAGGGATTACGAACGCGACGCCCTCCGTCCAACCGAGCTTGGACGAGGAAGCCACGAGGGTGACCATGGCCAGTCCCAACAGCCCCAACGCCGAGGGATCAGCTGTCACCTGTTTCACGGATGCACTGCTTTCGGTTGCCATAATTCTTCTCCCCGCGTTTATCTTAATTCTAACAAAATGCCGTTGACTTGCTATGAAAAAAATTGCGAGCCGCGTCAGTGCATCTAAGTTTGTACTACGGCGGCAATGTCCCGCGGCCCGGGGCCTTCATCGCACGGCCCCTTAAAGAAATGCGCAACAGCGGCCACCTTCTGTCAACGTCGTGCGAATCGGTACGACATGGCCGGATTCGCGTTGCAGTGGACGTGAGCCTCTTCCTTGGGCATTATGGCGGGCAGGCACGTTTCGCAAGAAGGGGAGCAACCACATGTTGTCATCAGCGATTGCACTGCTTATCTGCACGGCTGCGCAAGCACAGGTCGAGCCGAACTGGGCATCCATTAATGCACGCCCGAATCCACAGTGGTTCGAAGACGCGAAATTTGGGATTTTCATTCACTGGGGCGTGTACAGCGTGCCGGCATGGGGGCCCAAAGACGCGTACGCCGAGTGGTACTGGAACCACATGCAGAATCGCACGGGGGAGACCTGGGCGTTTCACGAAGAAACCTATGGGGCTGACTTTCCCTATCAGCATTTCGCCGATGACTTTCGGGCGGAGTTGTTCGACCCGGGAGAATGGGCGCGGCTGTTTCGGAGGGCGGGCGCGAAATATGTCGTGCTGACTTCGAAGCACCATGAGGGCTATGCGCTGTGGCCGAGCGATGAGGCGTGGAATTGGAACAGCATGGATGTCGGCCCGCAGCGGGATTTGTGCGGCGACTTGACCGAGGCCGTGCGGCGTGAAGGCCTGCGCATGGGCTTCTATTACTCTTTCTATGAGTGGTTCAACCCGCTATACCGGGAAGATGTCGACCGCTATGTGGACGAACACATGCTGCCGCAGATGAAGGATCTCGTGCAGCGCTACAAGCCGGACCTTATTTGGCCAGATGGCGAGTGGGATCACCCCACCGAAACCTGGCGCAGCACCGAGTTTTTGGCGTGGCTGTTTAATGAGTCAAACGCCCCGGACGACGTGGCGATCAACGACCGCTGGGGCAAAGGTTCGCGTGCGGTGAATGGCGGCTTTGCAACCCCCGAGTATCAACACATTCCCGAGGGGCCGATGATGGAAGAAGGCCGGTTCGAGGAATGCCAGGGCATGGGCCGCAGCTTCGGCTACAACCGCAACGAGAATGTCGACAACTACCGCAGCGCCGATGAGCTGCTGACATTGCTTATCGACACCGTGAGCAGGGGCGGCAACCTGCTGCTTGACGTGGGTCCTACCGCAGATGGCCGCATCCCCGTGATCATGCAGCAACGGCTCGTCGACATGGGCAAATGGCTGGACGTGAATGGCAGCGCCATTTATGGCACGCGCCGCTGGGACGATGCGCCGCGAATGGATGACGTGCGCTTCACCCGCAAGGGAGACACGCTTTACGCCATCTGCCTAGAATGGCCCGGGGAAATGCTCGAGCTAGCGGTGCCGGCTGAATACAACGCCGTCGCCATGCTTGGTCATGATGGCGAAATCGAAAGCACCCGCGTTGAAGGCAAGCTCCGGATCGCTGTGCCGCAACTGACGCCCGCGGACATTCCCTGTCAGCATGCCTGGGTCTTCGCGCTCGATTCGCAAGCGGCGGGGAACTAAGGCGAAGTGCGCGGCCGCTTCCCATTGGTGTACGGTGCAGCGGCTGCATGAGCACATCAAACACCGACACCTCGCCGCTGCGCACCCTGTGGCGCCGCATCATTAGCCACATGGAGCCGCCTGTCTTCTTTGGGGCGGCCGGGCTCATCATCGCGTTCGTCGTCTTCGGGGCAGGATTCAGCGAGACGGCGGGCGGCGTGTTTCAATGGCTTCAGGCGGCCATCGTCAATACGTTTGGCTGGTTCTATGTCTTTACGGCGTCGGCGCTCTTGCTCTTCGTCATCGTGTTGGCCTGCAGCCGGCATGGCAGTTTGAAGCTCGGGCCTCCGGACAGTGAGCCAGAGTTCAGCTACTTCGCCTGGTTCACGATGCTGTTTGCCGCCGGCATGGGCATTGGCATTGTCTTCTGGGGCGTGGCTGAGCCGATGAGCCACTACCTCGAGCCGCCCACGGGAGCGGGCCGGGGCGAGGCTGCGCTCGACCAAGCCATCTATCTGAGCTTCTTTCACTGGGGCGTTCATCCCTGGGCTATATACATTGTCTTTGCCCTGGCCATCGCCTACTTCCATTTTCGGCATGACCTGCCCCTCGCGCCACGTACCATGCTGTATCCAGTCTTGGGCGAACGCATTTACGGTCCCATTGGCCATGTAGTCGATGTCATTGCCACCGTGGGAACCTTGTTCGGCGTGGCGACCTCGCTCGGCTTTGGGGCGATGCAGATCAACAGCGGCCTGTCCCGGTTGACCGGATGGCCCCAGACAACTGAAGTGCAGGTCGGCATAATCGCGGTCATCACCCTCATGGCCACGATTTCGGTGGTCTCGGGCCTGAAGCGTGGTATCCGAATCTTGAGTCAGTCCAACATGGTTTTGGCCGGCGTCATGCTCGCGTTCGTGTTCGTTGCCGGGCCAACGGTCTATATGCTGGATACCTTTCTCACGGGGCTGGGGGCCTACCTGCAGGAGTTGCCACGACTCAGCTTTCGGGTAGAGCCAGGCCAACGGAGTGGATGGCAGGCCGACTGGACCTTGTTTTACTGGAGTTGGTGGATTTCCTGGTCTCCGTTCGTGGGCGTATTTGTCGCGCGCATCTCGAGGGGGCGCACGGTACGCGAATTCATTTTGTGCGTGCTCTTAGTGCCAACGTTGACGACGTTTTTCTGGATGTCCGTCTTCGGCGGCACGGCCCTGTATTTGGAAGAGATGCAGAACGCGGGCATCGCCGAAACCATCAAAGACAATCCAGCCATCTCCTTGCACGTCCTGCTTGATCAACTGCCGCTAAGCGGTGTTACCACGGTGTTAGCGACGTTGCTGGTCGTGGTCTTTTTCATCACCTCTTCGGATTCCGGGTCGTTCGTGGACGACATGGTAACCAGCGGGGGAGACCCGCACCCGCCGCGGGCCCAGCGCGTCTTCTGGGCCGTGTCCGAGGGGGCTGTCGCCATGACGCTCCTGCTGGCGGGAGGCTTGCAAGCCCTTCGCACAGCATCACTTACTTCCGGTTTGCCCATGGCGGTGGTACTCTTGGCGGCGGCCTACGGCTTCTGGCGGGCAGGCGCCCGGGACCTGGCGCATGGGGGAGCGCAGCATGTGCCCGAGGCCGAACAGCTTGCTGAAGACGCCCACGACGACGGCGATTCCCGCGGTTAGGCCCTGCCGCACCCCCATCGCCCGCAGGCCGCGCGGCTGGTTCTCTCCAGACCTTTCCACGTCTATCGAGACCTGCCGAAACCGCGCCGGAGGCTTGCTTCCCCCAGCTCCTGTGTGATACGCTACGCCATTGCAAAGGCTTGGTTCTCACGCAAAAGTGGGTGCAAACCCACTTTTTTTTGTGGAGTTGATGCTCGGTTTCATGGAAGCCCGGGAGACGATACGCCGCGTTTGGGAAACGTTAGAAGAGCCGCTCGCGATGGCGGGCTTCGAGTTGATCGAGGTGGAGTGGAGCGGCGGCGGGCGCGAGCCCATTTTGCGGCTGTTTTTGGACACGGAGGACGGCGTCACGCTTGATGACTGCACGGAAGCGAGCCGGCTGGTGAGTCCGTTGCTCGATATGGCGGAGATCATTCCCGGCCATTATCTGCTTGAAGTGTCTTCGCCCGGGATTGACCGGCCGCTGCGGAAGGCCGCGCACTTCGAGCGTTTTCGCGGCGAGCGCGTCAAGCTGCATGCCGTCGCCCCTGTCGAGGGACGCAAGCGCTTCACAGGAACGCTGCAGGGCGTGCTTGATGGCTTGGTGCACATCGACTGCGATGGACATGACGTGACCGTGCACTTGGAAAATATCGAGAAGGCCAAGCTCGTAGCCCAATAGGGCTGGCGGGCACAACATATGGGATGCAACGCTCATGGCTGACGCGAACTTAAGCGTGATTATACAGCAGTTGAAAGCGGAGAAAGGGGTCGACGAAGAGGTGTTGCTGGAGGCGATCCGTGGCGCCATTGAAACGGCAGCCCGGAAGAGCTACAGCCCCGCGGCAGACATCACGGTCGACATCGATCTGAAGAGCAAGAAGCCATTCAACGTGTTCGAAATCCTTGAGGTTGTCGAGGAAGTCGAAGACGAGGCGTTGCATATTTCACTTGAAGACGCGCGCAATTTGAACCCGCAAGCAACCTTGGGCGACCGCCTTAAGGTGCCGACGGAGCCGCGTGATTTTGGCCGCATCGCCGCGCAGACAGCCAAGCAGGTGATCATCCAGAAGATGAAGGATGCCGAGCGCGACAATGTGTATGAAGAGTACAAGCAGCGTGAAGGCGAGTTAATAACGGGCGTGGTCAAGCGGGTTTCGCACGGCAAGATCATTGTGTCCTTGGGACGCGCCGAGGCGATCATCCCGCCGAATCAGCAGTCGCAGCGCGAGTCGTTCAAGCCGGGCGACCGGATTCGCGGCGTGCTGGTCCGGGTCGAAAAGACGCAGCGCGGGGCCGAGTTGGAGATCAGCCGGGCGACGCCGGACTTGGTGCGGCTGCTGTTCGACTTGGAAGTGCCTGAGATTTACGATGGGACTGTCGAGCTGCGGGCCGTAGCGCGAGATGCCGGCGTGCGCACGAAGATTGCCGTTTGGTCCAATGACAACAATGTCGATCCCGTCGGCGCCTGCGTCGGCATGAAGGGGTCGCGCGTGCGTGCTGTGGTCGAAGAGTTATGCGGCGAGAAGATTGACATCGTGCGCTACAGCGAAGACGTCAGCCAATTCTGCTCGGAAGCGCTCAATCCAGCCGACATCCTAAACATCACGCTGGACCCAGATAACAAGAGCCTTTTGGTAATCGTTCCGGAGGACCAGCTTTCCCTTGCGATTGGCAAACGGGGCCAAAACGCGCGGCTGGCTTCGCGGCTTATCGGCTGGAACATTGACATCAAGAGCGACGTCCAAATCATGGGCGGCGACGAATCCGGCGCGGAGGGCGGCTCGTTGGCGGCCCTCGACGCCGTGATGGAAGCGGAAGCGGCGGCGAAGGCACAGGCCTCGTCCGCTGAAGGCGCTGTGACTGAGGCGGAAGCGGGCTCCGATGCACAAGAGCGAATGGCCCCGAACGGTTCGGCGCACTTGACCTCTGTGGAAGATGTGGCCTCTGTGGAAGAAGCGACCTCTGTGGAAGAATCCGCGGCGGCCGAAGCGCTTGCGCCCGAGAGCGGGGAAGTGGTGCAAAGCAGCGTATCTGAGGCGGGCCCGGATGCAGCGGAACCGGCAGATGACGAACATGAGCAGCACGAAGCATCCGAAGAAACGCCGGTAGAGGCGCCGGCGAGCGCGGCGGATGCGGTACCCGCCGACGCGCCCGAAACGCGCGGCTAACGCGCAGGCCCTAGCATTGCAGACGAAGCGATTGGTACCGGAGGACTTGACTAGATGCAGACTGTCGCGAGCTTAGCGGAACGGCTTGACATGACCGCGGAGGAAGCGGTCGAGAAGCTGCGCTACATGATGTTCGATGTCGATGGCGTCAGCACGGAGATCGACGACGAACAATGCGACGTGTTGATTGATTGCGACGAGGATCCCGAAGTTGCGGAGCGTGTGCGCCGCGCGAAGCTCGAGGCGGTCGAAAAGGAACGCAAGCGCAAAGAGCGCGCGACCGCCAACCTGAAGAAGGCTCAGAGCAAGCGAAAGCAGGCGGCGAAACCCTCCGCGGCGGCGAAGACGCAGAAGAGCGCAAAGGCTCCCGCAGCGGAAGCCCCGGAACCGGCGGAGCAAGAACCGAGCGCGCCCATCGCCGAGGTGCTGCCGCCCCGTGTGGAGCAGGCCGAACCTGCCGAAGAGCCGCGCTCAGCTCCGTTGGCCGA
>CAZLBS010000156.1:0-913 GCA_964557505.1 uncultured Nitrospiraceae bacterium
AGCGCAGCCCGGGCGGAAGCCAGCGCCGGCCCCGCGGGCGCATCGCAGCTGCACGACCGGAGCTTTCGCTACACCGTGATTCCAGAATGCGGCGCTATTGAAACGATGGCCATCTTCACGGCGGCCGTTCTGGGCTTTCCCGCCCTGTGGTGGAAACGGCTCGCCGGCGTGCTGCTCGGCGTGCCAATTCTCTACGTTGTAAATGTCTTGCGCTTAACGTGCTTGGGCATCATCGGCGCTGCGTTCGAAAGCAAAGAGATTTTCGACTTCTCGCACCACTACGTCTGGCAGGCCATCTACCTCATTTTCGTGGTGGTGCTCTGGCTTGTATGGCTGGAAGTATTCGTACGGCGCCCGAAAGCCGGGGCCCAAAAGGATCCATTCCTGTCCGGGGTTTTTCTCTTTACAGGCAAGTTTGCCATCGTCGCGCCCGCGGCTACCATCGGCGCATGGTATTTGGCGCCCCAATACTTATGGTTTGTCGGGCAGGCCGCGGGGGGGATCCTTGCTTCTGTTTATGGTCTCAACATTGAAGCTGTCGAGGTTACCGCCGCAGGCATGATGAATACCAAAACGGAGCTGACCTTCCACATTGACGGCAATAGCCTCACGGGACAGCGCCTTGTGGCCTTGCTCATGGGGTTGCCCACCTACGTGGCGCTCGTCCTCAGTACCGGAAACCTGGGCTGGCGGCGATTCGCCGTTACATTGCTTGGAGGCAGTGCCATTCTGTGGATGACTCACATCGCCTACATCGTTCTTCAGTTGGAATACAGCGCATGGGTTGCTGCCTCGTCGCAGTTGGAATTCCTGATCATCATGCTGCCCTTTCTGTTGTGGATCGTGCTGGCCTATTGGAAGCACGTCATGCGCCTTCTCGGCGATTCGGCTGATACAAAAAGCAGGCAAATGG
>CAZLBS010000156.1:923-7657 GCA_964557505.1 uncultured Nitrospiraceae bacterium
GCATGAGCAATTAGCGTGTAATCGCTGCATTTTTCCGTTGCAAATGGCGCTGAAAATGTTATAATACGGTTAGAGGGAATGGAGGCGCGAAGGACGACAAACTCCAGCGAACGTTCCGCCGAGAACAGAGCGCGACCTTGACAACGTCAGGAAGAAGCACCGACACGCGCCACATGACACCGAGTTTGTTCGCCCTATTCGTCTCGCCCTCTTAAAGGCGCCCGGCGCAGAAACATACGCCGGGCGTTTTTATGTTTGCCCTGTCAAGGACGCCCGTGCGGAACTCCCCGCCGCTGAGCTCAAGGCCGCGGGCGCAGTCAGCCCTTCAACGTGCGCGGTGTTGAGACCGTTTGATGGGAGGCCGCTACCCATGATTGGCGTGCTCAGCTTCGGCGGCAGCGGCGCGCAGGGCGTCGATTTCCTCACCGGTCAAATGGCGCCACTCGCCGGGCTCGAGTTCACCGACATGCACATCGGCCTCAGCCACGCGGCGCATCTCGATGATCGGGTGACCGACCATTGAACACAGGTGCTTTAGCCGGTTGCCCGCGGCTTCCTCGATGGTAACGCGGAGAACGGTGGTGTCGGCCCCGTGATGCAACGGCAGGACCCGCGCACGCATGGTCGCGCCTTCGTCGACGACGATGCCTGCGCCGATGCGTTCCGCCGTGTCTTCACTCACAATGCCGCGCACCGACACGATGTATACGCGCTCGAGCCGCACCTCCGGGCGGGTGAGCTGATACGCCAAGCCCCCGTCGTTGGTCAGAAGCAGCGCCCCTTCCACATCTCGATCAAGCCGGCCTACGGGGAACACACGGGCGGAAAGCGCATCGCCAAGGCAGTCGAGCGCGGTTTCTTCGCCATGCGCATCTTGCACGGAAGACAGCACGCCCCGGGGTTTGTTCAGCAGAATGTAGACGGGCTCCGCGGGCTGTACGGGCGTGCCATCGACGGCAACGGCATCGCGTTGGGGATCCACAGCGGCGCCCGCCGCCGCGGGAGCGCCGTTGATGGTCACGCGCCCCTCGCCGATCAGCTGTTCGCACGCGCGGCGCGAGCCAAGGCCGCACGACGCGAGGTATTTCTGCAGGCGAACCATCCGCTGCTCCCACTAAGTGAACCGGGTCAGAGAATAGCAGATTGCATGCCGCACGCCCCGCTAGATCAGGCATGCGCGCCTTATAGGCGATTGCGCTCGCGAAGCTCGAGATACTTGTTTACAAGGGGAATGGTGAGTTGCCCCGGGCGGATGTCCAAGATTTCCACGCCGCCGCGGTGCATGCGCGCCATCACCTCGGCACGCTCGCGAAGGAGCCTGTGAGCGACGGCTTTCTGATAGGGCTGCTCGACGCCCGCCGAGGGCTCGTCGATCACGGCTTCGATTTCTGGCGTCCGCATGGCCGCCATCACTACGAGGTGGCGGCGCGTCATCGCCAGACTGCCGGCCATGAGCGCCCGCGAGGCATGCACGTCGATGACATCGGAGACAATCAACACCAGACTGCGCTTGGTTAGATACTGCTGAAGATACAAAAAAGCGCGCCGGAAATGGCTCTCGCCTGTGGTCGGCTGCATGTCATAGAGGAGTTCCGCCGCCCGCTGCAATTGCGCCATGCCGCCGCGCGGCGGGAGCCAGGCCCGCACATCGCCGGCGAAGGCCAACACCCCGAAATGGTCGCCGCTTTCAAGGGCGACGCCGCCGATCATGAGCGTAGCGTCGATTGCATGGTCGAGCTTGTTCGCGGCGGATTCGCCGTTTCCGGCGCGGGCGCGGCCAAGGCTGTATTCGGCCGAGCCGGCCATCAGCCGTCCGCAGTCGAGCACGACGACGACATTGCGTTCATGCTCGATTTCGTACTCCCGCACGATAGGACGGTCGAGCCGGGCCGTGGCCCGCCAGTCGATCCGGCGAATATCGTCGCCTTGCTGATAGTCGCGCAGGCTTTCAAATTCGCTGCCAATGCCGCGCAGGCGCGTCGTGCGTACGTGCGGGGCCATTTGCGTGCGCATGCGGATTTCCAGCATGGCTTGTTTCACCGCGCGGATGTCTGGAAAGACTTTGCACACCCGCGGCTCGGCGATGTGCCATTGCCCACGCATCAGACGGCACGGGCCCAGCATGCGCGCATAGAGGCCCGCAATCGTGTGTTCGCCGCGCTTCGGAGCCGACAGGGCCACGCCTTCAGACGCCGCACTTTCCGCGCCCAACCGGACATGGATGTAGGCATCGTTGGGCTCTGCCTGATCGGGAAGCAGTGGCCGAAGGGTTAACTCAATGGGCCGGCGGTACGGGTTTCGAAGCCTCAATTCAAGGGCAAAGGTATCGCCCCGCTGAGCCGATTCGGGGGCATGCATGCCAATCTGAACGCCCTGGTAATGGCGGTAGAGCCACCATGCGTCGTAGCAGGCGCAGGCGATTGCCAGCGCAGCCGCGCTCAACACGATGGGCAGCCAATAGCCGCCCGCAAAGAGCAACAGCGAACTGGCAACGATTGCGATGGCAGCCAGGACGCCGCCAGGAGCCGGGAACACGGTCATCGCGGTACGGCGACCCCGGTGCGTACATTTCGCAAGACGTCGTCGGGGGTTTGCCCCTCCAATTCGGAAGCCGGGCTTACGACGACCCGGTGCCGCAACGCCGGCAAGAAGGCTTCGGCGATGTCGTCGGGCGTTACGAAATCGCGCCCTTCGAAACGTGCCAGGCTCTTGGCGCCCATCAGCAAGGTTAGCCCCGCGCGCGGGCTGGCGCCGGTCAACAGGCTTGGCTCCGTGCGCGTCGCCGCAATCAACTGCCGCACGTACGTAACGACCTCAGGCCGCACGTACGTCTGCCGGATAATGTCCCGGACTTCCAGCAAGTCGCGTGGCGAGCAGATGGTTTCGATGCCAAAACTGCCGAGATGGCTGCTGTCTTCTGCCGCGTGATGCTGCGCCAGTATGCGCTCTTCGTCTTCCGGCTCCGGATAGCCAATCAGCGCCTTGAACATGAAACGGTCGAGTTGGGCGAGGGGGAGGGGATACGTGCCCTCGTGCTCGATGGGGTTTTGCGTGGCGAACACGACGAACGGCAGCGGCATTTCGAACGTGGCCCGCTCCTGGCTGATCGTGCGCTCCTGCATCGCTTCCAGCAAGGCCGACTGCGTCTTCGCTGGGGCCCGGTTGATCTCGTCCGCCAAAAGAAAGTTCGTAAAGATGGGCCCTTGCCGAAACTCGAATTGTCCGGTGTCCTTGCTATATATGTGCGTGCCGATGATGTCGTTCGGCAGCAGATCGGGGGTGAATTGAATGCGCCCGAAATCCATAGCGAGGATGCGCGCGATGGTCCGGACGAGCGTGGTCTTGGCGACGCCCGGCACGCCTTCAATCAGGATGTGACCATTCGAGAAGAGCGCGGCCAGGCAGAAGCGAATGGTTTCCTCTTGGCCAAAAACTACCTTGCCAATTTCGTGCCGGGCGCGCGCATAGAGTTGGGCGGCCCGCTCTTCGCCTGCATCCGCGGCAGGTGCGGAATCCTGCATGAATCGAGTTCCTTTTCCAGTTGCAAGAGCGTCTTCTCGGAAATGGCGCCGCCTGTTTGTAGTGCAGCGTCTGTATTATTCAACGCCTGTGTAAGGCGCTCGGCTGCCGCTGGCTGCGCATAAGCCAGCTTCGCGGCGATATTCTCTACCGGGGCCCCATGCGGCATGTGCAGGGCGGAGCGCAAGTCGGCAAGCAGACCATCGCGCAATGTCTGCAGCACGATGCGCCGCTTGCGGCTTCGGCGGAAAAGCCGTGCCATGGCTTCGACGTATTCGATGATGCTGCGCCGCGGCGGCGGCGGATCGGCAAGGGGCGGCCCGAAGCGGATGCCTTGCGACCAGGCCCACGTCCCCGCCGCGCCCAACATGAACAACAAGATAACGCCGAAAGGGTAGGCGCTGAACAGCGCACGCGGATCTCCCTCGGGAAACAGGCCATGCAAATATTCGTCGATGACCAACGTGCGGTTGCCGCTGCCAGCTGCAAGCCGGAAGGCAGCGATCGCGTTGTCGTTCTGGGAAATCCCCGCGTTTTGAAAAAGCGCTGGCTCCGACACAAAGGTGATGCTCCCCTTTTCCAGCCCAAATTCCAGCGCGATGGGCACTGGTCCCGCTTCACTGGCCGTAACCGTCAGCTGTCCCCGGGCCTGTTCGGCGCTCGCGCCTCGAAACCCCCGCGGAGCCTGCGCGGGCAATCCCAGGGTAAGGGGGGCAGTGGCTACATGCTGTAGCGAGCCCGTTGCATCGGCGGCAAGCTGAACCTCCGCGCGCTCATAGTTCAATTCGCGGCGCCGCAGAATCCACGCCTCGTCTTCTGGCCTGTCCGCGTCAGCCTCGCCCGGCTCAGGAAAGGCCACGCTTAGATCTTCCAGCCCCAGCACGTCGAGCAAATCGGTTCCGAAGGCAACCTCCCATTCCTCGCTCGAGAAGTTCTCGCGCAAGTCTGCCTCGATTTCTTCTGGGTCTGCATACGGATCGGCGTAGGCCATGCGCCGTACCGCTTCCTCCGGCGTCACGGCAGCGGAGACGAGGACGCATTCGCCCCCGCGGCGGATCCATGCGCCCAGTTTCGCCAGCGTGTTGTCTTTAATCGACAGCTTGCGCATGTCCGGTTGAATCATGAGCAGCCGGTAGCGCGAGGGCTCGCGCTCGAAAAACTCCAGCAGGGGCGCCCGATGGCGTTGCACCGGCAAGCCCAAAGCGGCTGACAATTCCGCAATAGCACGATGCCCCATCACCCGGCCGCTATAGGAATGATAGCCCGGGCTGGACGGGGGCGGGGGCATATGGAGCGTCGCCGTGGCATAGATCTGGTAAACGAGAAAGATGCCTGCCAGCAGCGGCGCCCAGACCTTGGGATTCAGCATCAGGCCGATTCCTCAAGGCGATCACGGAGCGACTGCAAGGCTTGCCCGCATTTCTCATAGTCGCCCGCGTCGAAGGCATTGTCGCGGTACCACTTGTTGTCAATAAGCCACACGAAGGTGTTGAGGTGCTCGATCACCCATGGCTTCGAGAACGTGCGAATGTACTCCCGGTTGGTGAGTCCTTTGCGGAGGCGTCCGCCGCGGCGTTCCTCTAGCAGTACGAGGGCCGCGCGAAAGAGGGTCCGGGAAGCATCAACGAAATTGCCTTGCCTGGCCAGCACGCTCGCCTGCGCTTGAAGCTCATCTGCCGTTGCCGGCGGAGCGTCGTCAAGCGTGACGGTTCGTCCTTGCTGCCTGCCCGTTGCATGCACAAGCGTGTAGACCATTTTCGCCAGGAGGGCAACCAGTATGGCTATCAGCGCCCAGAAGATGAGGTTGGCGCCCACTTCGCCGACGCCCAGCACGCTGTCGAGGAGGCCGGTCAGGTAGTCCCATACGCTCTCGATGAACTTCGCGAGCGGTTCGAGATACGCCGACAAATCGAAGGCAAGCTGCGTACGCCTCTCCAAATCATAATGGGGCTGGGCGAGCACTTCCCGCAGGGCGCTTTGAATGCTCTCTGCCGAAGGGTCCGCCGCCACTAGAGCGCCTCTCCTTGCGGCTCCGGGAGGGCCGCTTCCATTTGGCGTACGGTGATGTCCAAGTCCAAATGCTCTTTTCGGCACCGCGCGTGAAAATAGTAAACCGTGGGCAAGATCGTATAGAGCGCCCAGTAGACGATGCTCCATCCCATGTTGAGAATGGCTTGCACGGTCGCGCTCGGGATCAACACGGCCCATGGCGAGACTGCTGCCGTGAGCGGCGCCAAGACGAACAACAACGCAAACACGCGAAGCCGCTCTCCCTTGACCAGATACCAACTCCGGTGCAAGGCTCCAATCGGACCGCAGCGCTCGAAGACCAGCGCGGGCAAACACGTGAAAAACCCAATCAGCACCAAAAATCCTGGAATAATCAGCGCGAAGAATCCGATGTACAGCAGGACGACATACAAGACAAAGACCACCAGTACAAAAGGAAGCAGCCGCAAGCTCTGCTGAAGAATCGAGCCCAGGTCGAACTCTTCCCGCAAATATTTCAACCCGGCAAGATACGTTACGGCTGTTGTAAACATAGGATAAAACACCATGAACAGGATGAATTGAATCAGCCCGAGCACAATGATCATCCCAAAGAGATAAGGATCGGCCATGGGAAAGGGCGCCTGCTGGGGCATGGGAGTAAACGTGACTACTGGATTATGCCCGAGCCGCTCGAGATAGAAGGTCATCACGACGGACACGGCGATAGGCGGGACCATGATGATAAGGGCAAGCTTTGCAATGGGCCGCCAAAGATCAAGAAATAGAATGAAGGTGTGGTCGACAATCTCGCCGAATTGCAAGGTGCGAACCGGCAGCGGCTCGTGGGTCACGCGGATGCTCATCGCCACTCCCTCATCAATCCATGCGTTCCGGCCGCGCTATCTGCGCGCAATGCCCCCGCAATCCTACCGCATGTTGGCACACGCAGCCCAGAGCGGATTTCTCATCCTGCCAGTTCTTCCAGCGCCTCTGAAAAAGCCGCCATGGCATCGCTGCCAAACAAGACGAAGCGCACCCGTTCAACGGCGGCGCCGCTTTCAGCTTCAGCCTTTACGGTTTCTAAAGCGATGCGCGCGGCATCCTTCAGTGGATAACCATAGACGCCGCAGCTGATCGCGGGGAAGGCTGCCGTCCGGGCGCCATGTTCCGCCGCCAGCTTGAGGCTCTCCCGGTAGCAACTGGCCAGCAACTCGGGCTCGTTC
>CAZLBS010000157.1:0-7589 GCA_964557505.1 uncultured Nitrospiraceae bacterium
AGCGCTGCCAAGAAATCCACCAAGGACTAAGCCGGCCGCGGTGCAAGCTAGGACGGCGTGAACAAACGCCTGATGTCGTCGATGGACGCACGCAGCAGTTCGTCCTGCTCGGGCCAATAGAGCCGCGGGCACGTCTCGAGCGGCGCCCACCGCATAAAGTGCCGCGCGTCGGAAGGCGCCGCTTCTGCTTGCCGCGTTGTATACAGAAAGTAATGCGTGACCTTCCAAGCCGTGCGCGCAAAGTTAAGCCGCTCGCGAACGCCCAACGCGCGGACGAGCTGCAATTGGCTCACGCCGCATTCCTCGGCAATCTCGCGGCGCGCTGCCGTTTCGGGATCTTCACCATCGTCCACCTTGCCTTTCGGCAACTCGAGCAGCGGCGAGGTATGGGCCGCCGTCGCCGCCGCGCACGACGATGCCGCCCCCGCAGACGTGTTCCGGCAAGTCCGATGGCCGCGTATACCAACTTTCGTCGATGACTGGTTTTGTCACGATGGCCGGCTCCTGTGCGTCTCGTGTGAATCTGATGCGCGGCTTCTGCTTCAGCATTGAACCCGCCGGAGTGGATGCTATACTGCAAGCATACCCATTGCGGCTCCGGAGACGGAAGGAACCTCAACTATGACCATCACTGGCGATCGTGAGGCATGGCTCAGCGGCCAACCCGGCTGTTGCACCAAAGACGCACCCTTTCCATCACGCCCTTGGCGCATGATTCTGCTGGGCGCGCCAGGCGTGGGCAAGGGGACGCAGGCCAAGCGCTTGTGCGGCGATTTGGGCGCCTGCCCGCTCTCTACTGGCGACGTCTTCCGGGCGGCCAAAACCATCGATGAATCAGAACAGACCGAGGCCATCCGGCAGGCCCTGCAAACCATGCGCGGCGGCGGCCTGGTGTCGGACGACCTAGTGATCGATCTCGTGAGGGAGCGGGGGCACTGCCTGCTCTGCGGCCATGGCTTCCTGTTGGACGGCTTCCCACGGACGATTCACCAGGCACAAGCCCTTGACAAAATTCTCGATGAGCTGGGCGTGGAACTCGACGCCGTGCTGAACTACACGCTCGACGAGGAAGAGGTTGTGGCACGTCTGAGCGGCAGGCGCATTTGCCGCACCTGCGGCGCCTCCTTTCATATGACGTTCGACCCCCACCCCGGCGATGGCCAATGCGGACACGGCGGCCCCTGCGAGCTGTATCAACGGGAAGACGACAAGCCCGAGTCCATTCGCGTTCGCCTTCAGGCGTATCATGAGCAAACGCAGCCATTGGAAGAGTATTACGAGCGCCAAGGCCTCCTCTGCAACGTCAGCGCCGAGGGGGGGCCAGATGAGGTGTATACGCGCACGATGGATGCCCTCCGCTTCCGCATGTAGCCTGTCCACGCATGAACAGCCCTGTCCGTTTCTGGAGGCAGCGCATTGCACGCCTTCGCGGAGGTTCGCTATGCTCATGGGCTGACAAACAAGACGCGGCAAACCGCCGCACAACCCAACTGGCGACGCGACACCCATGTTTGGCGATACGATTTTTCGGCGGTATCAGGCACCAGCAGTGATCATTGTATTCGGGCTGGTGATTTTCACCTTTATATTTTGGGGCATGGGCGACCCAGCGGTCCTCGTCGACCGCTTGTTCGGCGTTGACCAAGCCTCGCAATTGGCGCTGGGCGCGGTCGGCGGCGAGCTGATAGCCCCCGATGAATATGGGCAAAGCCTCCAACGGCAGCGTGCAATCGCGGCGCAACGGGCGCAGGGCGAAGAACCCAGCAACCAAGAGCTATGGCAATCGGGCGCCGCCATGGAGGCATTCGACCAAGTGGTCAATGCCAAGCTGCTGCAAGTTAAATCGCAAGAACTTGGGCTTGCATACGATAAAGACTTTCTCACCGAACAATTGAAAGAGGATCCGTTTTTCCAGACGGAATCGGGCGAATTCAACGCGCAGGCTTGGAACGATTGGGTGACCCATGCCAACGCGAATTGGCCGGAGATTTACGAGCGCACGGCCGCTCAAATCAACCGCACGCTCTATGTCGAGCGAATCATGGCCTCGGCCCGCACCCTCGAGAGCGAGTTGCGCAGGCGGTTCGAGCGCGAGAATACCGAGCTGGTCGTGCGTTACGTGGCTATCGAAGCCCCCTACGAACCTCCGGAAGAAGACATTCAAGCCCAATACGACGAGGATCCGATGGCGTTCGCGTCACAGGAATCGCGCGTGGCGGAGTTCGTCATCGTGCCGCTGACGCCGGATCGGCCCGCTGAGTATGAAGACCTTCTCATCCGTGCTCAGAATGGCGAGGAGTTGCAGACACTGGCGAGCCTCTATGGCGACGCGCCGCTCTTCGCGCAATACACCCAAGTCGATTGGACGCCGCTGGATGCCGATATCGATGAATCCCTCGAGCCGCTGCGCGAACTCGGGCCCGGTGAATTGAGCCGCGTCATTCAGGACGACAACGCATACATGTTGTACCGCGTGCTGGAGGAGCGGCAGGAGGAAGACGGCGGCCCCCGCGAAGTGCGTGCCGGCCGCCTGACCGTTACCCCGCGCCTGACGCCCGAGGAGCGCAGTCTGCGCCTGCAAGAGGCGCAAGACATCCTGGCGGAAGCAAAAGCATTGGGCACGCTTAAGGCAGCCACGTTGGGCACGCCATACAGCGTGGTAGAGACGAGTCCCTTCAACCAAAGCTCGGCTGTGATTGTGAATGTGCCCAGCACCGACACCTTTACGTTCCGGAGGGCTTTGAGCGAAGTGGAGCCGGGCGGCTTTCCCGAAGACGTGGTGGCCGGCCGGAGCGGCATCTACGTGCCGCAAGTCACAGAAATCATTCCGCCCCAGCAACAGCCGCTCGAAGACGTCCGCGGCGACATCATCGAAACGCTGACCGCTGAATACCAGCAGACCCCTGCGTATCAGGAAGAACTCGCCGCGCTGGGCGAACGCATTGCAGCGGAGGCGGAGAGCATAGAAGATGTGCAAGCGCAATTTGGCGAACACGTGGAGAAGAGCGGCACGACAAGCCCCTTCACAGTGACCAATTGGCGCTTTGAGAATCAGATTCTGTGGAACGCCCGCGACGTCTTCGACGCGGTAGGGCGCGGCGAGCCCGGCGCATTCGGGGGGCCAATCAGCGATTTCTCCCGCCGCGCGCTGTATTTCGTCGAACTGGTTTCTGCAACGCCGCCTGCTGAAGAAGTCTGGGAAGAGCGCTGGCAGGATGAGAGCGACGCGATGAAAAATCAAGAGTTGCAATTCACGCAAGCGCAACGGCTTAACGACTACATGCTCTGGCTGCGGTCGCAAAATCCGGATCTCATTCAGCGCAACGATTTGAATATTTTGCGCTACCTCGGGCTCGACACGGAGCCGGCGGAGGATGCGCCGGATACCGAAAGCCCTCCGCTCGAAGCGCCCACCGCCGAAGGGAAGTGAGCCGAGCCGCGCGCCTCGCCATGAGCGCCGATGCTCATAACCGCGAGATGGCACAGGGGCCGCCGGCGCAACGCCAACCGGTCCTAAAACTCGGGTTTGCTGCGCCCTGGGAATAGCTTACGTCCCCAAAGTGATATACTGACCAACGGCTTAATAAGTACGGGAGATTAGCAATGCGTTACGTACTGTTAATGTTGTTGGTGCTGCCGCTCGGCGGGTGCTTCATGGAACTGCTCGCGACGACCGCCATCCGCTCGAAGCTCGATGCGGAAAACGTCAAGGTGGCGCAGAAGGCCATTGGTCACGCCGAGGAAACCACAAACTCGATAAAGCTCGAGCAGGCCATCGCCGCATACCGCGCGGAGACGGGCGTCTTCCCCCCCTCGCTGGAGGCCTTGGTACCTGAGTGGCTCGACGCAGTGCCCGCTCAATCGAATGGCGAGCCCTATGCCTATGACCCAACGACAGGCCAACTCTTGGCTGGCGCAGAGGCCGCGGCCTTCAACAGCGGCATGCCGACCTCGAATGACTTCCGAAAGATGCAGCGAATCCGGAGCGCCATCACGCAATATGGCACAGATTCGGGATACTATCCGCCCAACCTTGAGGCGCTGACGCCGCATTATCTGGACGCCGTACCGTTGACCGACAGCGGCGAGCAGTTTGTGTTCAATGCGCAAAACGGGGCGCTGTTGCATCCGAAGCAGGCCAGCGGTGAAGCCCCCCTGCGGCCCGTGAATGCCCAAGGCGGGAGCGGCGCCTATGGGGGCGGCACGCCCATGACGGAGGCAGTGACGGGCCTTGGCGTGCAGCGGCAGCTCAACAACATGAATCAGGCGGGGGCCAATGCGGCTGGCAACCGAGCCCGTGGGGGCGCCCAGGGCATCGCCGATAGTCACAGCAACCGTCAATTGGAAGCTATCGAAGAACTCGGCTTGTAGTCTGGGCCCAGCCTTGACGACGGCTCAAGCGAGGGGCGGACGGATCTTCCGTACGATTCTGGGCTTGGCTGTGCGACGCTGCTTTTCCTGATACGTGCTTCTAAAGCCAAATGGGCAGGCCCTCGTTTGGCAGACCCTGCCCATGCACAACCTTTTAAACCTGTTGACTACTGCACCAAAGTTGAAGAATCGTCTGGCGCGGAACCGTCACTCGTGAAGCGAATGCGCGCGGATTGGTCCGTATAGAATTGGCGGTTGCCGGTCACGCCCGGCGCGTTTGGTTCCGCGATGCAATTGAACGACGGCATCGTCGTGTCGTTGCCAAGCACCACCTCCATCGTAAACATGTAGCCGCTCTTTGTCCCATTCGCACCCATTTCTGGACTGATGAAGCCTTCGGACCCATCCCCCGCGGGATCGGCCAATTGCGGCAATGTCCCGTAGTCCCCTTCCCCATCGCTGTTGGCATCGACAAAATCGCTTACTTGAAACGCATATTGGCTGTTGATGATGTGCCGCATCTCGCGAATCGCAGCCGCTTCATTCGTCATCATGCGCGAACGCATCAGGCTCGGAATAGCAATCGCGGCAAGCACCGCGATGATGGCCACCACAATCATCAATTCGATTAGCGTAAAGCCTTGGCGTCCTCTGCCGAGCGGTGTCGTCATGGCTCTGTCCCCTCTGGTTGCGCGGTCGTTCCATCAGCCGCCCTTCGGCTGCAAGACAACGTACAGGAACACAAAGCAACCTGCATGCCCCGTTGCCTAGCAGCGAGGCAAATATATGAACTTGAAACACTTACAAATGAAAGGCGGACATTTTCCGGCCATTGCCCGAGGGATGCCCGCATCAAAAGCTGGGCCGCCAGTGACAGAGTTTGTCGCTGACGGCCCCTAAGCGGCTGTGCTATGGCAGCAAGGCGTGCAGCCGGGCGGCTGGCTAGCTGTCCTCGCGCGGTTTCGGCGGGGCGCTATCCGGCGCGTGCTCGGTGATGTCTTCCTCTTTTTCAGGAGCAACAGCCCGGGCCACGGCGCTGACCTTCGCGCCTTCGCCCGGCGTCATGATTTTGACGCCCGAGGTATTGCGCCCAATCGTGCGGATATCTTTCACCGCCGTGCGAATGACGACTCCGCCCGTGCTGACGAGCACGATCTCGTCCATGTCGTCCACGCTCATCATGGCGACCACGTTGCCCGTGCGGGCGGTGGTCTTCATGTTGATAATGCCCGAGCCGCCCCGGTGCTGGAGGCGGTATTCACTCACCTTCGTGCGCTTGCCAAGGCCGTTCTCACTGACGCTGAGCACCGTTTGCTCATCGGTTGCCGTGCTGACGCCGATGACATAGTCGCCGTCTCCGAGCTTCATGCCGCGCACGCCGCGTGCCGTTCGGCCCATCGGGCGCACGTCTGTTTCCGGAAAGCGAATGGCCATGCCCTTATACGTTGCGATGAGGATGTTGTCCTCCCCCGAGGTAATCTTTGCGCTGATGAGAGCGTCGTCCGATTCCAGGTCGACGGCAATGATGCCGGCCGTCCGCACATTCTTGAAGGCGCTGAGCACGGTTTTCTTGATGGTGCCCTTCCGGGTGACCATCAGCACATTGAGGTCTTCCCGCGTGAGGTCGCGCACATTCAAGAATGCGGTGACGCGCTCGCCCTGACCGAGGTTAAGGACATTCACCATAGCGCGGCCCCGGGCGGTGCGGCTTGCTCTCGGCAGTTCGTGCACTTTGCGCCAATACAGCCGGCCCAGGTTGGTGAAGAACAGCATGTAGTCATGCGTCGAGGCGACGAACAAGTCCTTGACGAAGTCTTCGTCCTTGGTGTCCATGCCCGTGACGCCCCGCCCGCCGCGGCGCTGCTGGCGGTACGTGTCGACCGGCAGACGCTTGATGTAGCCCTCGTTCGACACGGTGACCACCATGTTTTCCTCGGTGATGAGGTCTTCCGTGGTGAGATCTTCGGCAGCGCCGGCAATCTGCGTGCGGCGCTCATCGCCGTATTTCTCGAGAATCTCCTCAATGCCGTTCCGCACTTCGGCCAGGATGGTCTTGTCGCTCGAGAGGATATGCTTGTAGCGCTCGATTTCCTGCAAGATATTGGCGTATTCGTTCTGCAGTTCCTCCCGTTCCAGACCGGTCAGCCGCCGCAAGCGCATCGCAAGGATTTCGTTGGCCTGGACAATCGTGAAATCGAACCGGTCGATCAGGCGTGCACGCGCCTCCTCTGTATCGGCACTCGAGCGGATGATCGAGATCACCTCGTCGATATGGTCGATGGCACGGAGCAAGCCCTCGAGGATGTGGGCGCGCGCCTCTGCTTTCGCCAACAAGTAGCGCGTCCGCCGCTCGACGATTTCCGCCCGGTGCTGCACGTAGAAGTGAATCATCTCGCGCAGGTTCAGCACGCGCGGCTGGTTCTTCACCAGCGACAGGAAGATGATGCTGTGATTCACCTGCAGCTGGGTATGCTTGTACAGCAGGTTCAGAACGACTTGAGGCTCGTCGCCTTTGCGGAGTTCGATCACAAGGCGCATGCCCTCTCGGTCGGACTCGTCGCGCAGATCCGTGATGCCTTCAATCGTTTTGGCGTGCACCAACTGCGCGATGTTTTCGATGAGCTTCGACTTGTTGACCTGGTAGGGAATCTCGGTGACGATGAGCCAGTCTTTCCCGGTCTTTTCCTGCCGCTCGACATCGACCTTCGCACGCAAGGTCACCTTGCCGCGGCCCGTCTCGTAGGCCTCGCGGGCGCCTTGCGTACCAAGAATCGTGCCGCCCGTCGGAAAGTCCGGCGCCTTGACGAAATGCATCAAGTCATGACTGGCAGCCTCCGGGTTATCAATGAAATGCACCACCGCCTTGCACACCTCAGTGAGGTTGTGCGGCGGAATGCTCGTCGCCATGCCCACGGCAATGCCGTACGAGCCATTGACGAGGAGGTTCGGAAACCCGGCCGGCAGCACGGTCGGTTCTTGGTGACGCTGGTCGAAATTGTCGACCATGTCCACCGTGTCTTTGTCGAGGTCGGTCAGCATTTCAGCGGAGATGGCCGTCATGCGCGCCTCGGTATACCGGTAGGCGGCAGGCGGGTCGCCATCCACGGAGCCGAAGTTGCCCTGCCCATCGATGAGCGGGTAGCGCATGTTCCATTCTTGCGCCATGCGGACCAGGGCGTCGTATACGGCCTGGTCGCCATGCGGATGATACTTGCCCA
>CAZLBS010000158.1:0-2825 GCA_964557505.1 uncultured Nitrospiraceae bacterium
CAGGAATGAATGCTTAGCGCGGCGTTGATGACCAGTTGCACGTCGACAGCATCGGTTGCTCCGCTGCCGTCCACATCGGTCCTGGGGTCAAGGTGCGTGCCCAACGCCGCATTGACGACCGCTTGAACATCAAGCGCGTCGACCGCGCCGGACCCATTGACGTCCGCGGGATCATGCTCATGCGCAGGGCCGAATTGCACCTGGCTCATGCCGTTTACCGGCGCTGTTGTTTGCACATCCCCCAAGACGTAGCGCACTTCCCCCGAGAGGGCATGCATGCTCCCATGCTCCAGCCCGCTTTCGGGAAACAGCGTGTAGGTTATCGCCGTGTCATTGAGCGCTGAAAACCCGCCCAAAAGCCACCGCGCCTCGCGCGTGTCCTCATCAAAACTAGCTGCGGCAGGACTGGACTCCCCCAAAGCCCAACCCGCTGGAATGGTTTCGACGACAATCGCTGAGTTGGGGGCGTGCTTTTCATCGATATCGACCATGACCACCACTTGGGCCAACTCGCCTTCCAGCAACACTTCCGGCGTGATGCCGCGCTCCGCGGTGATGGACACTTGCGCTTGCGAAACCACGGGGAGAGCGCCGGCCAACACGAGCGCCAAGGCGGCAGCTAAACGAGGCGCCGCACGCACCATACTGAGGTTGCTTTGCGTCATCCTTCTAACACTCCCCGCCATGTACGGCGGTCCAATTGCAGATGGCCCTCAGCAAGTCCGCGTTGGTCACAGTCCGGCTCTTCCATGCGTCAATCATCAGCATCAGCTCGAAATCGTCAATCACGCCGTAAGGGGGATAAATGTCCCCCGGAATGTCTGAATGCCAGCCCCCATCAGCGTCGCCATCCCCAGGCCCGTCGCCGTCGCCATCCCCATCCCCATCCCCATCGCCATGGAGGTCGCCGTCGCCGTCGCCATAGGGCGCCATAGGCATGAGCGTGAAGTTGGCCATGCCAATGCTTCCCGCCACGAGCGTGCGCGGCAGGGATTGCCCGAAGTATCCACTCGCGCTGGCCGTCACTGTATAGTGGCCTTCCGGCAGCGCCTCGAACATGTATGACCCATCGCTAGCAGCAACTGTACTCATCGACGCCGGACCACTTACGGTTACTTGAGCGTTCTCAAGGGGCGTCCCGCCGTAGCTATCGAACGCGAGCACCTCGCCCGCAAGCATCGCGGCCGGCATCATCCCCTTAAGCAGTTGCACATCCATGTTGGTAACTGCATTCGGATTCGCCCTGCCGCGTACGGTCAACGACTGGTAATTCGGGGCCGTGAATTGCAACTCAAAATCGATATGCGGAGGCCCCTGCTTGTTCTGAATGGAGGGCAAGGACAACTCGAACCGACCGGCCCCGCAGGTGTACGTATCCGCCGTAAGCTCGCCTTCAATAAACAATGCCCCCCGGACGCGGGCCAGCGGCATCCCCGTGTTGGCGTCGGTCACCTCTCCCTGGAGTCGGTTGGCGCCGTGACGTGGCTGCAGCTCGAAATCATGCTCGAGCAGATGGCCCACCTCGAGCACCTCGCCGAAGAGCATTTCCGGCAAGTAGCCCGGCGCGGTGGCGCGCACGCTGTACACATTGGCCGGGGCCGGCGGCACGAAGTAATAACCCGACGTGTCCGTTACCACCGCCTCGTGCCACGTGCCGTCCTCGGCGCGCACCTCGATGACTGCGCAAGACACGCGCTGCCCCGTCTGCGCATCAAGTACGGATCCCGCGAGCACCGCGCCCTGATAAAGCTGGAACACCGCCAGCGCATCATGGAGGGCGCCCGCGGCATATACATGCGCTCCATCCGGGGAGACTACGAGAGCGCTCGCACCTTCCCCAGGAGCCATCTTGACGCCGGGCCCCGTTGCTTCCACAAACGCCAGGTAACCCAGGCCGGGATCGCGCATGAAACTCACCACTTCATTCGCGCCATTCGACGCAAAGACATGCGACCCGTCGGGCGTTATCGCGATGGCGCCGGGATACATCAGCCCATAGACGCCATCCTGGCCGTCCCGAAGCGACTGCAGAAAGGACAGCTCTCCCGTCGCATGTTCCCGTGCAAAGACCGCGAGCGCCTTTTCTTCGCTGACGACATAAACGTTGGCTCCGTCAGGTGAAACCACCGCCTCTTTCGCAAACAGCAGCGCATCCACGCCGTCCTCGCCGTCAACCCAGGCATCCACAAACGTCACGGCTCCGCTCAACGCATCACGCTCGAATAGCGCGATGGCATTGCAGCCTTTACTCGTGACATACACATGGGCCCCGTCCGGCGAGAGGGTCACGTCATGCGCTTGGTCCAAGCCGAGCACGCCATCTACATGCTCGAACTCGGCTTCGACGAAGGTCAGGTGCCCGGTGGTCAGGCTGCGCTCAAACACCACGAGCGCGTGATCCTCGGAACTGGCGCCATATATATGCGTGCCGCTGGGCGATACGGCCAGCGAACGAAGACCGGCCATGCCCTCGAGGCCCGGCTCTCCGTGCATTTCTGCCTCGATAAACGTCAACCCGCCTGTGGCAAGGTTGCGCGCGAAAACAGCAATGGCGCCGTCGTCCTGCGCGGCCACGTAGACATGATTGCCATCCGGGCTGACCACGATGCCGGTGGCCCCGCCGAGCCCTATTACGCCCGCGACGTCATTGAATTGAGACTCGATAAAGGTCAACGCGCCGCTGGCAGATTCACGCGCAAAGACCGCCAGCCCGTTCCCGCCAGGACCCGCCACATAAACATGCCGGCCATCGGGCGAGACCGCGAGGCCCTCGGCGAGGGCCATCCTCTCGACGCCACCCTCCCCGACAATGTGGGTTTCGAGCA
>CAZLBS010000158.1:2835-7564 GCA_964557505.1 uncultured Nitrospiraceae bacterium
GTCGGGATGCAGAGGACGGGTGGCCGGTCGCCGAGGCGCTGAGCGCGCGCGTCTTCGCCGCGCTGAACCATCACCTCGCGCGCTCGAACGAGACGCGTCGGTTCCGGCGGGCGGTGCGCGAGGGCCATCCCCTCGACGCCACCCTCCCCGTCAATGTGGGTTTCGAGCAGTTCGAGAATGTGCTCGCCAAATAGCGCATGGGCCCCTGCGTTCGCACTAGCAAGCAGCGCCGCTGCGCAGACCACCGACCACAACCCAATCCGCCATTGACTCATCGCATTTGCACCTCGCGCATGCCCCGAAAGCACACCTAAACGGACTGTACCACCCATTTCGTTTTTTTGTCGGAGACAGCGAAGAGAAATTGTTCAGCCGTGACAAACTGATCGCCTAATCGCTTGGGATGCAAGCATCTTTAAACATTGCCGCCCGGCCCGGTTCCGGATATGATTTCCACGGAGCCAACAGCAAAAACCGGAGGCACAGACGCGGTGGCACGGAAGCCCATACGCGGCATCGATTTCTTGGACAAGTGCATCAATCACGTGCGCTTGATCCATACCTCATGGCAATACCTTCAGAGCCTCGTCGTGAAGTATCCGCAGGCAGGCGAAAAGCAAGCGAAAATCGAGCACAACTTCTTGCTCGCGAAGCACTCGCTCATGCGCGACGTGTCGGCCTTGCGAGACCGGCTCGGCGGAGACTACCTCTTCATCGGAAATGTGAGCGGCTTTGCATCCAGCCTCGCTACCATTTCCGGCATCTACGAAGAATCCGAAGAGGCCGTGCGCCAACTCATGCTCGAGGCCCATCAAACCTACGTCGAAATCAACGACGTGCTCATCGAACTCGAGCGAAAACGCGAACTCGTCAAACAGGGCGAGACGGTCGACGTGGGACCCTACCGCGTCCGCATTCGCAGAAAGATTCCCTGGCGGCGGATTGGCGGGACCGCCGTTGCCGCCGGCGCGCTGCTTACTGCCGCTGCCGCTATCTACTTCATGCGCTTTTATCTTGGCTATTGGGCGCCAGGCGCTGGCGAAGGCATTGTCGTTACTGCTGAGATGACCGATGCAGAGCAAATCTCAGCTTTGCGCGGCCGCATGCTCGACGCGCTCGAGACCAACGACATCGACACGCTCATGACCGCCTTCGCCGACGACTTCACCGACCCCACCGGACGCAGCAAGACGACCATGCGCATCTTCATCCAAGGCATCATGGATGCTTACGGCACGAGCAGCATCCTCTTCGACGATTCCGAAGCTGACACCACCATTCAAGAGAACATCGCCATCATCGAACCCGTCACCGTACGAGCACCCATCGGCGAAGAAACCATCCGCATCATCGGAGCCAAGCGAAACAACAAATGGCTCATCACCGCGGTCGAGCAACTGTAGCGCTACAGCATGTTCGCCAGGTCGAGCAGGAAATCCCGCAGCGCGCCCCTCAAGATCACCGCGAGTTCCAGGATAAAGAAGGTCACCAACTCGATTAATTGATCCGCTAGGGTCACAAGACTTACTCCCAGTCGTATGCCAGGTTAATGAAGTAATCGATGCGGTTGCGCTCGTTGTCCGCCGCCGGCATCGCGTTATATTCATCGCGCACGCCGAGCCGCAGATTCCATGACTGCGCTTGATTGAGCGGAATCTCCAGTCCGGCATTCGTCACAATGCGGTAATCTTCGGCCGGATCGCCGAACGTCGGGTAGTAGGTGAAATCGTGCGTCAGCCGCACGCGCTTATGCAATTGCACCCAGTATTCATACCCCAATTCCAACAGCGCATCGTTTTCGGAAAACGAGTCGAACATGCCGTTGTCATCATCGGATATGCGCTCGCGAAAAATCTGCTGAAACTGCTCCGCCGTGATGAATTGCATGCCCGCGCTGAATTCGTCCAAGGCATCGGGATCCTCCGGACGCTCCGGCGAAAACGACTCGTGGATGTATCCCACGCCGATGCGCCCCTTCAATTCCTGCCGCTCCCGCTGCAGCAAGACATACCCGAGGCCCCCGCTTAGCGTCGCACGCAAATCCAAATCTTCAAATTCATCGAACTCCAATTCGATCTTGGTGAAGCCGAACAACCGCTCGGTAATGTCCACCTCGAGATTCGCCCCGCCGATGACCTCGTTGCGCGAAACATCCCCGTCTTCTTCCGAGTACTGACCCTGCAGGTATAGCCTCAACCGGTCTGCCGGCGTTTCGCGCAAGGCCTCCACCCGGCCGCGCGCGTCGATTTGGTCGTTCTGATTGGCCTGCCCATTCAGGCCCAACTCGACCCGGCCCGACCACAGATTCTCAATCGGCATCGTCTCGGCCTTGATAGCCTCAATGGCGGCCTGATACTCATCCTCCGCGGCGGCCATCTCCTGCTCATGCTCCGCTTCCGCCAATGCCAGTTCCTCGCTGGCTTCCGATTCCGTGTCTGGGGGAACCGCCCCAACCCGCCAAAGCGAAACGACTTGCTCCAGGCCAATCGCAGTTTCTCCGAACATGGCGCTTACGAGAAGCTGGCCCTCCGCATCATGATCCAGCCGCGCCTTGACGACGTCGCCCGATGCCAACGCGACCATCTTTTCCTCAGCCGTCGCAATCCATTCAATGGCGCCGAAGGCAATCGAAATCGTACCTGCGAACGATGTCTCAACAACCGCCTCGCCATTGTCGATGTGCACGAGCTGCCCGCCAATGCGAGACCCATCGGCCAACGCCAATTGGTCTGCATGCGCCGGTCGGCACACGACGAAGGCGCAGCAAGAGAGAAGGGCAATACAAACACATAACACGCGATATCGGATACATATATGGGCGATCAAGGCGCACTCCTAGGGGGTTCGCCCGACTATAAGGTCTACTTCTCCCGCCCGTCAACCCGCATTGAGGAGATGAGAATAGCGGCTATGCCTCCGCGAGGAACTTTGCCTTGAGGGCATCGATTTCGCCGTCGCCGATGGCGACGAGGCCGCCGAGTTGGCGGGCGTCGAGGAGGGAGCGGGCGCTGAATTCGGCCACCTCAAGGCGATCGAAGGCTTCGAGCAAGGTGGCGCCCACCGTGAGGATGGCATCGTTTTCCAAGAGGAGTACGGGCGTCTCTTTGCTGATGCACTCGGAGACGAGACGCTCGTCGTTGAACTGCGGACCGAATGCCAGGCGTTGGATGTCGCGCAACAAGATGTAGCTCTCCGGAATGCTGCGCGTGTCGAACGTGCTCTCCGCCAAACTGAAGGCCGTGCTGTGCGGCGGCTGCCCGCTGATGATCGCCTCCACCCACGGGTGATCGCGGTAGATGCGGTCATGCACGAGCACCGACCGGCTCGGCAGCTTCCCCTGTTCGCGCTTTTGATCCTTGATGTGCACCACGTCGCTAATGTCGATTAGCCGCCGGTCTTTGTGCGTCGGGGTGATTAAGAATTCATGCTTCCCCATCCGCACGGAAACGACGCCCTCCGTGCTAATCATCAATTGCTGATCATACGCCCGGTGAACGATCTCCGTGACGTGCCGACGGTAAGCCTTCTCACGCGAAGTCCGCGTGCCCGGCTGGAACTCGGGCAAGTGATTCTTCGCATGATCGAACAGCGCAAGCTGCTGGCCGGTCAATTCTTTGTAGCCCCCAAGCTGCGACGCCTTGATGGCGAGGCGCGCGCAAAACTCGAGCGTCTCAAGCCGGTGAAAGGCCTCCAGCAAATCCGCCCCGCCGCAGACCACCCCATGGTTCTCGAGAATGACTGCATCAAAGCCCTGCGCAAAGGTATCCGCGATGATCTTGCCCAGTTCTTCACTGCCCGGCAGGGCATAGGGCGCATAGCCTACATGTCCGCAGACTTGATGCGCCTGCGGAATGATGCATGTGGGCGGCGTCTTGCGCACAATGCTGAAGGAAACCAAAGCACTCGGATGCGCATGCACGATGCCCTGCAAATCGGGCCTCGCTGCATAGACCGCCTTATGGAAGGGATACTCGGACGACGGCCGGTGGCGTCCCTTGATGGTCCCATCCGGCTTGATGCGCACGACATCTTCCCACACCAGCCCGCCCTTGTCGATGCCCGCCGGGGTGATCCAGAGATCCCCGTTCTCATCACGCACCGAGATGTTGCCGCCCGAAGTCGTGGTCATCCCGTAGCGGTAGATGCGCTGCATGATTTCTAGAATCTGGTTGCGCGGGTGAATGAGATCGAAATCCATGGGCATCCTTTCCTCCAAGCCGCGGGCCGCGCATAGCATACGCCAGAGCAGGTCCGGCCGTCGCCGTGGGCGCGCTTGAGAATACATTCGGCTTGTTTGTGAATGGTAAGAGCGCGCAAGGAGGGCAGGGGAGCGGCCGGCGCGCATCAGGCGGCAGACGCCCTAGACCCAGAGCGCCCACCGCCGCACGCCGCACACGTCTTAACTGTCTTCGATTGTAAATCCGACGCGGATGGTTACCTGCCATTGCTCGACGCTGCCGCCATTAATGGCGCCGCGCGTTTCAAGCACCTTGAACCAGCGCATGTGCTTCACACTTTCCGCCGCTTTGCTCAAGGCGTTCTCGATGGCCTTGTCGGTCGACTCCGCCGAAGTGCCGGTCAATTCGATCAACTTGTAAACATGCTCTTCCATAACGACCTCCGTTTGGTAATGGACCGCATGATCCTGCGGCCAATGGGCGATAACAACGCTTACAGCGGCGCGGCATCTAAGCATGCGCCCTTACGTTAATGCTTCCGTTATAGGAGA
>CAZLBS010000159.1:0-7557 GCA_964557505.1 uncultured Nitrospiraceae bacterium
AGCGTTATCGCGGGCCTGCAACGAGAAGGCGTATGACCCGTCCCCCGTTGCGGCGGGGAAAGAGAAAGTTCCGGAAGCGCCTGGTTGCGTCAGGCCGGTGTCTGTCCAAACGCCCCCGTCCTTACGGGTCCACAGGCGCACCTCGGCGAGGCCGGAGCCTCCGTCCGACGCGCCCGCGTAGCTCAAGGCAATAGGGGCTGATGTAGCGTATTGCGACAACGAAGAGATGGCGCCGGCGCTGGGAGGCGTCGTGTCCGCGGGGGGCGCCGAGGATACCTGTACTGCGCCAATGGCCCCACTGCCATCCTCCGGCACGCGATTCCCGAACAGGTCGCCTTCGACCATGCTGCCGCTCACGCGTGACAGCAGCGTGCCCTTCGGGCGATAGTCCAAGGCGTCCCAATCCGTGATGAGGGACTGCACGGTGCCGCCCTCTGTCGGGGCCTCATCCACGCCCAAGGGCTCATCGATGATGTAGTGGTTGTTTCGCACGCGTGCGGTGTGCAGCAAGGAGGCCTCGCCCGCGCTGAGGCGGTGAAAGATATTGTTTTCGATGGCCGCGCCCACCGGGATGAAGCTGTTGTCATCGCCGCTGCGCATGAGAATCGTCTGCCCGAGCACCGTGTTGTTGCTGAAGACGATATTGTGGTTGGGCCGGTTCAACTGGGTAAAGGGGGCCTGCGTGGGCGTCTCGCTGCTCGCATCAAGCACGCTGTTGATGATCGCCCAATTGTCATGGCGTCCGTTGCCGCCCATGGTGGCCGGCGCATCCTCGAAGAAAATGAGCTGCGTCGTCGGGTCCACACGCGCCAGCAATCCATCAATAATGACGTTGTTGGCTGCTGCCACGAACTGAATGACAT
This sequence comes from uncultured Nitrospiraceae bacterium, assembly GCA_964557505.1. Taxonomy (GTDB): domain Bacteria; phylum Hydrogenedentota; class Hydrogenedentia; order Hydrogenedentales; family CAZLBS01; genus CAZLBS01. The sequence continues at coordinate 864 of CAZLBS010000159.1, forward strand.
CGCTATGGAACGAGCCGCTGTGGGGGCCGAAGAAGTCTTCCACCGTGGCGGCAATCACCAGCCGCGGCTCCTGCATGAAGTCGCCGGAAAAGCCCCGCCCCTTGACATTGCGCACGAGCGTAGCGTTGCTCGGCCCGCTGCGCATATCACGGATGGTGGTATCGGTGACGAAGCAACGGTGCTGATATGGCACGATGATGCGGCCCCGGCCCCACACCAATTTGTCGACGCCGCCTACGCCGCCTGTGGGGCTCTCTTTCAATTGCACCCAATTCCCGTCTACCTCGTCCCAGGCCTCGACCTCATAGATGCCGGAGGTCACGCCCGCGCTCTTGTCCATGATCAGTAGCTTGCTGGTGTCCAGGCCGCGATCCCGCGCATAGTTCATTGAGAAAAAGATGCCTTGCGAGGTGGCCGATAGGCGTCGGGTCGCTTCGTCCCAGAAGTACTTGCCTCCCGCGTGCCAGTGGCCGTGAGAGTCCGCCACCGTGGTGCCGCGGCTGAACCAGGCCGAGTTGTTTAATTGGCCCCAGTCCAAATGCAGCGTCAAGTCTTCAAATTTCACCTTGCCCTTGAAGTTAAGGGACGGGAACTCAGGAACGGACTCGTTGTAGGTGACGACGGTGTTGGGCTCGAGCCCTGTCAGGCGATACCAGGAGTCGTGCGAGACGGTGTCGGGGCGCCCGGTAATGACATGCGGCCCGGCGTCAAGTAAGGCAACACGTCCCCACGACTCGCAGTCGGTGCTGATTAGCCGGTTCATAGCGTGGACAATGGTGGCATAGGGGCTGCTTTGGGTCCCGTTGCCGGTGGCGTCGTTGCCTGCGCTGCTGTGCACGTAGAGGGTCGGGGCAGTCGAGGCGGAACCGCCGTTTGCCGAGAGGGCTGACCAATTCCACCCCCCGTCGGGCGATGACGCTCGCATGCGCGTCGCCACAGTACCAGCCGAATTGTTGTACAGGGTCCATTCATCTGTGCGCGTAAAGGCGGTTGTTCCCAGTTTCGGGTAGGCCGTGGCGGTGAGCGTCACTTCGCCGTCGTCCAATTGGGTGAAATCCAGATCGCCCTGGTAATAGAAGCGCCCGCCCCCCGTGGCATCGAAGATGGTCTGCGGGACCACGGCGTCGTCACGGTATGGCGACGGTTCACGCGTCAGCGCGACAGACGAGACCGTTTTTGTTCCGTCGGTTGCGGTGAATTCCACCGAGGCAACGCCTGCCCAGTGGGCAAATTGGGCCTCGCACACCAATGAACCGGCGACCACCGCTTGCTGCACCAGAATCTCGGCGAGGTCTTGCTCGAACACGCCGATAAGTCCGCCCATCGGTTGCTCGTAGGGCTTGGTGCTGGCGTTCGCGATGGGCATGTCCTCCACCGCGCTCGTCGTCAACAGCCCGTCGTTGAGGAGGCCGTCATCGGCAGAAAAGGTGATATTGGTGTCGCCGGAATAAACCGGTTCCGAGAGCGCGGCGGTCAGCACCAGCCCCGCGTACTCGTTGAATCGGAATGAGTCCATTTGGGCGAAAGTGCTGTTGTCGTCATTGCTCCATAGGCCATGCTTGACGGCGCCCGCGTTGAAGCTGCTGTTGGTCTGGACGGCGGGCGCATCGTTCACGAACACTTGGATCGAATTGCCGGCAAGTTCGGCGCCGATGCGATAATCGTCGTACACGCCGTAGCCGGGGATGTTGTAGGAGTCAACGACGGTTTCGGAACCGCCCTGCACGCGGATTAGATCAAGCCGCTTGTTGGCGTCGTCGATCTTGGCCAGCCAATAGTTGTTTCCGTCGCTCAAGCGCAAGACGAGTCCGTTGCTGCGGTTGGGCGGACGGCTTGTGCTGACGAGCGAAACGGCGCCGCTCGCCTTGCCGACGTCCATCACGGTGATGGCAATGCCGCCACTAATGGACTGTACGGCGGCCGCCGCATCGGGAATGCCGCTCTCGGCAATCTCCCAGGCTCCGGCGATATTGGACCATCCCTTGTTGAGCAGGTCGTTGTTCGGCGTATGGCCGGTGAGCGCGGTGCCGCCGTCTCCCGTGAAGTCGTCGACCATGTCGCCGCCTACGCCGCCGACGGAGACGAAATAGGTCCGCACCGTCCGCGTCATTGTGGTTGCTGCCGTGCCGCTGTGCGAGGGGCTCGTCACCTCGAGCGAGGCTTCCTTGTCCGGGGCGTATTGACTGACCGCCCCGCTGCTAAGGCCCTCGACGGAGAAGGTGAGCTTGGTTCCGTCCGCCGATATCTCGACGTTGGAAATGTCGCCCGGCGCCGCCCATGCGCCAGTGGCAAGCAGCAGCGACGCGGCCATCGTAACAAGCCGAATGCTGAGCGGCCGCTTGTCCTGGCGCGTATCGAGTTCATGCGTGTGAAGCACCGTCATGTTCGCACTCCCGTTTGCAGCAGTTCCCCAAATACCATGGCAGCCGGCCCCGGCTTGACTGCGGCATGCATTGTCTTTTTCCCTCACCATTTCGTCAGGCGCCGCGGCACGCTGTGCCCGGACCGCCGCCGCATACGGCATGTAGACCGTACACGGGCGACACTCGAACGCCTGCAGTTGTAAGCAAATGCCGTGCCTTCAGCGCACGTGTCTATCTTAAGAGTTTCTCAATCAGTAGGGTTCATTGCACCGTGAGCCGCCTGCACGCGCCACGCCCGTAGCTTAACACAACATTGGAGTAATGAAGGCCGAAATCTTCCTAATCGAGAGTAAAGTTTACTGGCGATGTCGTCAAGATTGTGAGGCGTTGGATTCCGGTCTCAACCCGATTTTTGACTAGCGGGATTTGACGGGGGCGCCAGCCGCTACGGCGCCTCTTGAGATTGACTGTCATGGAGCCGTCACTGTGACGGACTTTCGCCTGCGTGACAAGCATCGGACACGCCGTGGCGGCGGCCGCCAGCGTGCTGTTCAATTTGCAGGCTCTTAACGTGCGCCTTCACGTTCTTGTGGTATGCTTTTGGCGCAGAAAAGCTGGGGACTTCAGCCGGCAGGACACGCTTTGGCGGGCCACGCAGGCAGCAATCCATGAACAATAGGACGGTCTCAATCTTGCCCGATGTTCTGCGTATGTGCTTGTTTGGCGCGGCGTTAGACACGGCAAACCTTGGCGTAAGCGCTTTGGGATACGCCGTGCTGCACGCATGTGTCCAGGCATCGCCCCATTGCCGTTTTACGGTTTTTGACCATTCCCCTGGCATTGCTTCCCAAACGCATTCGGTCGACGGTCTTTCCGTCGAGTACGAGCGGTGCGGCGGCTACCGGACTCGACGGCTGTATCGTCCGGAAAGCCTGGGGAACATCCGTGTGAGCGCATGGTTTGGGGGCGGATTGAATCCCGGGGCGCGCCGCGTGCGGGCCGCGCATGCCATTCTCGATATCAGCGGCGGGGACAGCTTTTGCGACCTGTACGGCGAAGCCCGCCTGGCAAGCGTCCTCGCGCCGAAGCGCCTGGCCCTGGAACTGCGCAAACCGCTCATTTTGCTGCCGCAAACGTATGGTCCCTTTCAGGATGAGGCGGCAAAGGCCGCGGCGAGGTGCATCTGCAAGGGCGCGTCCATGGCATGGGCGCGGGATGCACGAAGTTTTGAGGTGCTCAAGGACTTGCTTGGGGATGCCTTTGATCCGGCGCGCCATCGTGAAGGCGTAGACGTCGCCTTTGCCTTGCGCGCGGCGAAACCTGACAGTGAAGCCATTGCGCCGCTCACCCAATGGTTCGCGAGCGCGGAGGGCCCGGTCGCGGGAATCAATGTCAGCGGTCTCATTTTGAACCGTCCCGAAAAGGCCCGCACCCAGTATTCGCTCAGGGCCGATTACGGCAAGGTCATCGTAGGATTTGTGCGGCGCCTGGTTGAAGAGGGCGGCTGCCGTGTGTTGCTGGCGCCGCATGTCAATGCGCCACGCGGCTCGTATGAGTCGGACATTGACGCTTGCGAAATGGTGTTGCAGGCTCTGCCGGAAGCGGTGGCTGCCCGCGTCCGCGTGTGCCCGGTGCTCCATGACCCCTGCGCCATTAAGGGGATAATCGGTTGCTGCGATTGGTTTTGTGGCACCCGCATGCACTCGGCCATTGCCGCACTTTCGTCAGGAGTACCCACGGCGGCAATTGCCTACAGCATCAAGACGCAGGGCGTGTTCGAATCTTGCGGACAAGGTGGTCATGTGGCCGATCCCCGCATGCTGGACACAGCCGAGATGCTTGAGGCCCTGTGGACTTCATGGGCGGCGCGCGAGGAGGCGCGCCAATCTTTGGCCCAGCATTTGCCAGCCGTAAAGGAGCGGGCGCGGGCCCAGATACAGGACATCCTCCGGATGGCTGGCGTCTCTACTTTGAAAGACGCCCTTGCCGGAGAAAGGGCATGAGCCTTCGCCGCAAGCTGCTCACAGGGTCAGCCGTCTTGCTGGCAGGGCAGGTCGCCAGCCAAGCCATCAGCTTCATCCGAAACGTCCTGGTCGCCGATATTGTGGGCCCCGATGACTTCGGCATCGCGGCTACCTTCGTTATTGCCGTTACCCTCCTGAACATGATTAGCAACATTTCGGCGGACCGGCTGCTGGTGCAGGCAGACGACGGAGATGATCCCGCCTTCCAGGCGACCGCCCATAGCTTCCAGCTCATTCGGGGGGCAATCATGGCGCTTGCCCTGGCTGCGCTTGCCTGGCCCATGGCATGGCTGTATGGCATTCCCGAAATCACGTGGGCCTTCTTCCTGATAGCCCTCATCCCGCTTGTCAAAAGTTTTACGCATTTGGATGTGAAGCGGCTGCACCGGCAATACCGCTACGGGAAGGATGTCTTGAGCGAATTAGCGCCGCAACTCTTGTCGCTGGGCGTGCTCTTGATCGCCTCTTTTTATGTGACCGATTTCCGGCTTATGCTGATTCTTCTGTTTACGCAGGCCTTTGGGACGTTGCTTGCAACGCATGCGGTGTCCGAGCGCCCCTTCCGCTTGGGCATGGACCGTGCCATGGCAGGCCGGTTGCTGCAGTTTGGCTGGCCCCTGATGCTGAATGGGGGCGTGCTGTTCGCCTTATCCCAAGGCGACCGTGTCATTGTTGGCGCGAACTACACGATGGCGGAGCTTGGCGCCTACTCGGCCGCGGCAATGATAACCATGGCGCTGCTGACCATGTTCGCCAAGATGGGCAGCAACTTGGCCTTGCCGCTCCTCAGCAGCGTGAAGAATGACCGCGCCTGCTTCCTTGAGCGCTACCAACTGACCCTTGCAATCTACGCATTCATCAGCGCATCTCTGGCTGCGGGCTTCCTCTGGAATGGGACCTGGATCATAGGGCTGCTTTTTGACGCCGACTATCAGTTGACCCAAGTCTTGATTGGACCCTTGGCCATTGCTTGCGGCCTGCGCCTCATCAAGGCCCATCTCATCTCAACGACTTTTGCATTTGCCGACAGCAAGATTCCGCTTGCTGCCAATATGGCCGTGGGACTGAGTTTGCCGCTCGCGCTTGCCGCGGGCATTTCCAACGCTGGCATCATCTGGGTGGTCTATGCGGTCATTGTAGGCGACGCCTGCGCGGTGCTGGTGGCTCTCGTACTCATGCAGCGGCGCCATGGCATTCCGGTTGTCTTGGCCGTGGCGCCTCTGACCATTTTCGCCGCAACGGCGTTGTTCAGCTTCTGGGTGGGCCATGAGAGTGGTTTGGGGGTGACCGCCCGGGTGATTGCGTTCGCAGGCACGGAATTGGCCATGGGCGCGGCATTCTTAAGCATCTCCGTGCTTCGTGCCGCGCTGCAGCGTCAATTCAAGAAATTGGCACAAGGCATGCGGGCATCTGGGCTTTCAGGTGAACAGAATGCTCCTCCTGAAAGTCCGGCGCATGGCCGTGGCCGGGGCTAGGGTCATGGCGGGAACTTCGAGGCGGGAGCGCTTCATGGTACAACGAACATGGTGGGACTCTTCGGTGTCTCACGGCCACCCAGCAAGACCGGGCGTTTCCCGGCCGTGGGCACGGAGAACCGCAGGGGGAAAGCAACGGCATGGCGCTTGAGTTCAATGTTTGTGCCGGCGCCGCCGTGAATGATGATGGCGTGCTTCAGGAGAATTTGGAGGCGAGTCCCCTCCTGTGCGAGGGCGGGGCGCCGCTCGAGATTGAACGTGGCGCCCCCAATGCCAGTACGGCCTATAACGCGATTCTCGACCGTACAGAAGCGGACGTGGTCTTGTTTGCGCATCAGGACGTCTACTTGCCGGAATCGTTTGAAGCGAATCTTTCGGCCGCCATGGCGGCTATTGAGGCCGAGGATCCTGCGTGGGCAGTTATGGGCATTGTCGGGAAAGAAGCGAGCGGACGCGTCGCCGGGATTGCTTGGTCGAATGGACTGCAGGCGGAGGTCGGCAGGCCGGCCCCGACGCCTCGGCCCATCGTGTGTGTTGACGAGATGCTGATCGTCCTTCGGCGCGTTCCTGGGCTTCGGTTCGATGAGGCCCTGCCAGGGTATCATCTGTACGGTGCGGACATCGTGCTTGAAGCCCTGGCGCGCGGCCATTCCGCATATGCCATTCATGCGCCCATCGTCCACAACAGCGTTTCCGTGCAGCGGCTTGACAGCCACTATGCAGCCGCTTACCGGTACATGCAGAAAAAGTGGCGGGCACGCCTTCCGCTTCAGACCCTGGTCGTGCCGATCATGCGCTCGACATGGCCGCTATGGTCGTTCAATTTACGGAA
>CAZLBS010000160.1:0-7556 GCA_964557505.1 uncultured Nitrospiraceae bacterium
CATTGCCAAGAGGAGGTTGTGCAGCCCTTTGCGCGGAAGGAACCAACCCACGAACAGAAGCATGAAGGCATTCTCTGGCAGGCCAAAGGCCGCCCGGCTGGACGCTCCCGGAGCAAAGGCGCCGAGGTCGACTCCCGGCTGAATGTGCTCGATGTGGCTGGTGGCCGCGCCTTCGAGTTCGAGCATGACCCGGCTGCGTTGCGTGTAGACAATGAACCGGTCAGCCTCGCTCAGCACCCGCCGCTTGATGGCCCGCTTATGGTCGGTCTCTTCCTGATTGAAAGCAATCGTATCCCACACCGTCACCGCGACGGGCGTGCCAAACCGCTGCTTGGCCAAGAGCGCTTGCAGGGACCAATCCGTAAACAATTCCCAGGTGTGCATGAGATCGAATCCCTGCAACCGGTCGGTGAACGGAATGAGCCGGGGCGGCCCCTGCATGCGCGCCACCAGCCGCAGCACTGGGTTCAGCGTATCGGTGTTGAAGTAAATCGGCCGGTAGGCGATCGGGAGATCGCTGTCGTCGCGCCCAGTGAAGTGCCGCTGGATCTCCGACTCCGCGCGAAAAGCGGTGACCGACACTTCGTCTTCCAGCAGCCGGTACGCCTGCAGATGCCACGGATTAAACCGGTTGCCCTTAAGGAGTGCGAGATTCATAGGCCCTAGTTGTAACCGGGGGGCAAGTGGCGGGGCAAGTCGTGCACGATGCATTGAGCGTATGCCCAGCCCACGGACGGAGTACTTCCGGCTTGGCGCGCAGCGCCTAGGGCTGTCCCCAGAAGTACTGCTCGAGCACGCGCCGCGCCGCGGCACGGTCCTTAGGAATATCAATATGATTCGCGCGGCACTTGTCTTCGTATTCGTCCATGGTGCAGATCACGCGCGCGGGATTTCCCGCAGCCACGGTGTTGGGCGGCACGTCCTTCACGACGACGCTGCCGGCGCCGACGCAGCTATAGGGACCAATACGGACGCCCGGCAGGATGGTGACGTTTACACCGATTTGGCAGCGGTCTTCGATGACGATCGAACCGAAGCCTGTAAGGCTCTCGTATTTCTCTTGGAACGGCCAATTCAGTTCGTGGTTGACGAACGTTACGTCGTTCGAGATGCAGACGCGGTTGCCGATTTTGATGAGGTAGGGCTCGCTGCCAAAGTTCGCCGTGTAGATGCGGCAGCCTTCACCGACGCGCACGCCCATCTGCCGCAACACGGCCATGCGCCAGGGTTGCGGGCCGTATTTGAGGATGGCTTTCTGCAGCAATCGCGGCAGGGGCACGGCGTGCTATTGACCCTTCGGACGCAGCTTGACCGCCGTGCCGAAGACGAGCAATTCGGCGGCGCCTTCCATGGCGCTCGCGGTGGTGAAGCGCACGCAACAGACGCCATCCGCGCCCAGGGTGCGGGCGTTGGCCAACATGCGGTCAAGCGCCTGCTCGCGCGACTCGGCCATCATCTTGGTGTACTCGATGATTTCCCCGCCGACGAGATTGCGCAGCCCGGCGAGGATATCCCGCCCGACGTTGCGCGCACGCACCGTATTGCCACGGACAATGCCCAGCGTCTCTGTAATGTCGTGATCAGCGAACGTATCTTGCGTAGTCATCAGCATGTGCGAACCCCCTTATTACTGATCAATATGTTTGGAGTAGTAGTCGTCTTCCTTGTTTCGAAGACGGTCCACGAGCACTTTGAAAAAGAGCACAACCTGCAGCAAGACCCACCCTGCGCCAATGAGCGCCGATAAAATGGCGCCCAAGGCAATGAGCACTCCGATGGCAACGGCGATCCATTCCATGGCGGCGCCCTCCCCAGCGCTCGGCGCGATTATGCGCCGCTACGGCGCAAACTTCCAGAAGGCATGCAGGCTTGCCCCGGGCCATACGGCTGCAATCAATGGGCCTGCCGCGCGGAATAGGGGCTGCATGCGAAGGCGGAGGCGGTCGGGCATCCGCGGGTGATCGATCCACGGAAACAGGCCCAACTCGACTTCGCGGCCAAATCCGATGGCCGTCGCGCGGAGGAAGCCTGCTTGCGTCATGACGCGCTTGAGATAGGCGCCCGTCAGCGGCTGCTCCAATTCCTGTGGCTGCCAGCGGCCAAAGGGCGCCCACGTGTTTGGGGCATAGGTGCCGCGCCATTCGCACCACCGCTTGACCAACCCCGCGACATTGCCATAGTTCGGAGCCGAGAGAAAGAAGCAGCCTCCCGGGGCGAGCACCCGGCGAAACTCGCGCGCCGCCATGAGGGGGTCGGGGAAATGCTCGAACGCATCGACGCACATGACGATGCCGACACTGCTGCTGGCAATGGGCATGCAATGCGCATCTGCCTGGACGAGCGGAAATCCCCCGCGCGACACCACGAAGTCGGCCCCCGCATAGGTTCCGCCAAGCGCCTCGACGGCATGCTGTGCGAAGCCGCGCCCGCAGCCGACATCCAGCACGCGCGCGCCCGCGGCATCGATTCCTAAGCGCTCCCATGTTTGCTTCAGCAGCGCTGCATCAAACTGCTCGATCCCGCCGAAGGGCGAACTGACCATGCGCGGGTTGTCGCGGTAGAAGCTTTGAATGGGGTTGGGCATGGGCGTTCCGGCAGATTCCTTGACGCGTCGATCACCATCATAGCAAGACGCGCGCGACCTAAAGCGGCGGGCCGTCTGAATATATCAGCCACGAAGCGCAGCCGCCCGAGACCCGCAAATACCTGCCCGCAGGATAAACCGCACGCGGCCGCCGGCATGCTGGATGAAACCCTAAGGCGGGCCTGGCCATCATAATCGCGGAGCTTGGACAGCCTCGGCTGCTTGCATCTGATGGCGGACTGTGGCAGCGTACAGCGGCTTAAGGGCTGCGCGGGCAAGTACCGGTGCACGTATCTCGCGTAAAGCGTATCGAAACCAACAGGAGCTTTCTCCATGAAACGAATGATTGCAGCTATGACAGCGGCATGCATGCTGGCCATAGCGCCCGCCTTTGCCATCACGCTCGGCAAAGACGCCGCAAAACTGGACGGCATTGAATGGATTCAAGGGGAGCCCATCGACATTGAATCCGGCAAAGACACCATTTACGTCGTCGAATTCTGGGCCACGTGGTGCGGCCCCTGCGTGGTCAGCATTCCCCACCTCACCGAGTTGCAGAAGAAGTACGACGAAAAGCTGAAAGATTCGGACCAGCGCGTCGTGTTCGTTGGGATTTCCGATGAAGAGGCGAGTACGGTCAAGCCCTTTGTGGACGAAAAGGGCGAGGAGATGCAGTACCGCGTCGCCGTCGATCCGGACCGCAGTGTTTACCGCGACTATATGGAAGCCTACGAACAGCGGGGCATTCCCACCGCCTTCGTCGTCAACAGCGAAGGCGACATTGCCTGGATTGGGCATCCCATGGGCGAGCTGGAAAGCGTTATCGATCGCATGCTCGCGGGGGAATACGACCTAGCCGCCGAGCAAAAGCTGATGGATGGCGACAGCCTGCTGCGCGAAATTGAAGCGGCGGTCAGCGGCAATGAAGCCGGGGACCTGAAAACAAAACTTGCCACGCTCATGGAGGAGTATGGCGACACGCCGCCGCTGCTGTTCCAGACGTCCTGGCTGCTCATGATGCATCCGGCCGTTGAAGAGGTCGACAGCGAAACGGCGCTGCAATTGGCGCAGAAGGCCTATGACGCGCAGGAAGCCGATGCGCGCGATAGCATCAGCCATATGGTGATTGCACGGGCGCTCTTTGAATCCGGCGATGCGGCCAAGGCCGTGGAGCATCAGGAAAAGGCGCTTGAAATGGCGGGCGACGATGAGAATCGGCAGGAATTCATGAAAGAATTCTTGAACGAATACAAGAATGCCGCCGGCGCGGATGCCTCCGCGGCGAGCGCGGAAGACGCTAGCGAAGGTTCGTAGACCGTTACGTCGACTGATGAGCGCATGATCTGCCGCCCGGTCTACGGTTCAGGCCGGGCGGCTTTGTGTTCAAGCATGGTGCTGGGGTCGCATGCCTCAGGCGCTGTGACAGGGTTGCAGCGCGCGGGAGCATCGCCTTCGAATGCCACGATGTAGCCCGTCTCAGGATGCATGGAGCCGTAGGGAAAATCGGTGCTGAGGATGTGCGCGCCGCTGGCCAAGGCCTGGTCCCGGCGCGAGGTATCGCCCCGTTCGGCTTGCACCAGCCCAGCGTCGGCGCGGGTCCGAATCAGATAATTCTGCCGCGCGAGCCGCGGGATGGCGTCATCGGATGGGCCATCCTTCACGAAGGTTGCGGCGTGCGGCGCGCCCTCGCTCGAGTTAACGAACATGGCCCGCCCTTCTAGACTTGCCGCCCCTTGCAGGTAAGCATCCCGGTTGCTCCCGCGCTCGTGCAAGATGGCAAGCACGCCGCCGCGGACCTCGTCCAGGCGCGGCCATCCCAGCGTTTCTACAGCCTCGCGCAGCGTGGGCTTGCCTTGGCGCACTTCATCCGGCTCGAGGAGAGCGCCGCCAAAGGCGTCCCTCAGCAAGCCGTCCAACAGCAGCAAGGCCGCCTGGCCGATCGGCAAGGCGGGCGGCATGGCCGCGGGCGCTTCCGAGTCCTTGATTTCGAGCAACAGGCTGATGGGTACATGGCCCGGATTCCCGGCGCTCCACGAGGCAACGCGTTCGAGACATTGGTGCAAGAATCTGCAGGTGGTCCCCTCGCCAATCAGAGGCACGTGATAGACCTCCCATCCGCGGGTGGTCCAATAGAGGTCCAGTTCGAAGCTGCGCACCCCGCGCTCCAACTGCACGTCGAGCGGCGGATGGGTGTAATCCCACATTTTGGCGCGCGGCGTCACGGCCATCATGATCGCCAACTCGAGGCGGTTGGGACCGATGTGGTAGCTATTGTGCGTGCCAATGACCTGGATATGCTGCAGCCGAAGCGGCTCGGATGCAGCCGGGGCGGCCACGAGAGCGGGCAGCAGGCAATACAAGACCATCGAGAACGCACGCATTATGGGTGCTCCATGCAGCCGGGGGGCCATTTAGACGGTGGACAACACGCGCTCGAGGATGGCGTCAAGCTTGGCCACCACAGCCGGATCGCGCGCATCGGGGGACGTAATCAGCGAATTCGTCAGTGCCGTACGCGCGGCATGACCCAAATTCGGATTCGCCGCAAGCCGCTCTTTCATTAAGGGCACGAGATTTTTTACGAGTTGCCGCGCGTTGGCGGCGTTTTGCATCAAGACCTTGATGACCTGCTCGACGGTTACATGCTCGTGGTCTTCATGCCAGCAGTCATAATCCGTGACCATGGCGACGCTGGCGTAGCTGATTTCAGCTTCACGCGCGAGTTTGGCTTCGGGCATGTTCGTCATGCCGATAACGTCGCACTGCCACTGCCGGTAGAGAAAAGACTCTGCCTGAGTCGAGAACTGCGGGCCTTCCATGACCAGGTAGGTGCCGCCGCGTTCCACCTTCACGTCGATGCCCTCCGCGGCATCGGCCACGCACGCGGCGAGGTCCGCGCAAATGGGGTGCGCCATCGAGACATGCGCCACCATGCCCGTTTCGAAAAACGACTTCACGCGCGCGAAAGTGCGGTCGATGAACTGATCGACAATGACGAAATCACCGGGGTGCAAGTGTTCGCGGAGCGACCCCACTGCACTGACCGAGAGCGCAAAATCGACCCCCGCCCGCTTGAGCGCGTCGATGTTCGCGCGGAAGTTGATTTCCGTCGGCGGGATTCGATGCCCCCGCCCGTGGCGCGGCAGAAAGACCAAGGTCTCTCCGCTGAGTTCGCCATACAGCAATTCGTCGCTCGGCTCGCCGAAGGCCGACTCCACCTTGACCCAGCGGCGGTTTTCCAATTCGTCAATGTCATACACCCCGCTGCCGCCAATGACGGCAAACAACGGCTTCGGCAAGTCTGGCATGGGAGGGTCTCCTTCGCGCGAGTGGCCACGTAAACAATGAGCGCAAAGGGTATGCATCAGCGGACGCGACTGCAAGGAGCGCATGTCTGCTCAGGGTTGCCGGTGACGAAGGGGGGCTGGCAGAGCAATGGCTAATCCGCTGGCAGCCCTTCCACGAATTTCACGAAGGTGGCGGTTTTGCGCAGGACCGGCCCATGTCCGAAGCCGATGATCGCCGGCTCGAGTTGGGCCAGCTTGCGGGCCGATTTCCGCGCCAGCACCGGGTCCATGGTGAAAAGGCGCACGGGCTCGCGCAGGCCGGGGATGGTGGTCAACGGATTCATGTTGAACAGTGCATCGCCCAAGATGAGCACGCGGTCCCGCGCACGCCAAAAGGCGAGGTGGCCGAGCGTATGCCCGGGCGTTGCGAGCACCTCGAAATCCGCCACGGCGCTGCCTTCCTGCAGGGTCCGCTCGACGGGGTGGCCCTGAATCTTGACGAGCGCCCCGCTGAGTTTCGCCACGAAGCCATCCGGGTTGTTGTACTGCGGCGTCATGTCGCCCAACTCAGCCGTGGCCGCATCGCCCTCGCCACACAGCAAGGGGATGCCCAGCCGCTCGCAAACCGCATGACTCGCGCCCATGTGGTCGGGATGGGCGTGCGTCAGGGCATGCGCCGTAAGCGCCTGATTCGCCGTCTGCTTGAGAATCCGGCCTGCGTCATACGGCATGCCCGCATCGATCAGCACATCGCCGAGCACATAGATGTTGATGGCGTTCGGCGGAAATCCGCGCAGCTGATACACGCCCGGCGCGAGTTCGTGCATGAGTTCGAGGTCCCCGCTTACTTGGCATACACGGGCGGGCGGCCTTCCATGAAGGCGCGCAAGCCTTCGCCAAGATACTCGTCGCCGCAGAACTGCGCAAAATCGCTGCTCAGGTGAGCGCCGGCGCCCTCATGCATCGAGCGGATGATGGGCGCGCGGATGCCCCGCTTCGTTGCCTTCAACACGCCGCCGCTCAGTCTGCCGATACGCTCGATTTGCTTCTGAACAAGGGCATCCAGTTCATCCGTCATCGCGATGCCGTCGACGAGGCCTGCTTCAAGCGCCTGCCCCGCGCTCATGTTCTTGGCCATCAGGACCACGTCGCGCAGATGACTCGGCATGCAGACCGCGCGGATGATGTTCACGAGCGGCTCGGGAATCGGCACGCCCACTTTTGTTTCTGCGAAGCATAAACGCCCGCGAATTTCATCCATGTACCGGTAGTCGGCAAGAATGGCAAGCACCGCGCCGCCTGCCATGGCCGGGCCATTACACACTGCGATATGCGGTTTCTCGAGCGTATACAAGCCTTCGATGAGACGGCTGACCGCTTCGAAGAATTTGACGCGCTGGCTGGGTTCCGTATCGAGCACCAGCATCGGGTTGAGCCCGTTTGAAAACATCCCATCCAAACCGGAGCGCGTTACCACGACGCGCGTGTCCGGATGCGCATCGGCCTCCTTATGGGCCGCCACCAGCGCATCCATGAATTCGGGATCCAGCAAATTGAAGGGCGGCTGCGTCATGGTCACGGTCGACGCCAGCCCATCGTGCGAAACGCTTACCACTTCGCTCATGATCATCTACTCCCTCGGTCGTATCCCCTGTCGAACGGCTGCTTAATATACCGTTAAGTAG
>CAZLBS010000161.1:0-1934 GCA_964557505.1 uncultured Nitrospiraceae bacterium
CCAGGTCGGTCCAAATCCAGGCGCCATACGGGCTGAGGCGGGCGACGATCTCGTCCATGCAGCGCCGCAGCATATCCTCCAGCGGCAACTGGCCGGCCAGGATGTGCCCGACGCTGGCGCCGAACTCCCACACGCGCGCCCGGGCCCGCAGGGCAGTCTCGGCAACTTTCCGCTCCGTGATATCTTGAAGAAAGCCTGTCAGGCGGGTGCCGCCATCCTCCTGATGCGGGCGTCCGGTGAGGCTGACATGCACCCGGCGTCCGCGGGCGGTCATCAACTGCACCTCGAGGTCGAAGGGCACATGGGCGCCGCGGGCCCGCTCGATGGCCTCGCCGACCTCCACCCGGTCTTCCTCGACAAAGAACTGCAAGTCTCGCGGGAAGGACGGCTCATAGGATGTGGGCAATTCGAGCACATCGTAAACGCCTTCCGTCCAGATCATCCGGCCATCTACGGGGGCCAGCTCATATCCGCCGACCCGGGCGATGCGTTGGGTCTGACGCAGGAAGGCCTCGCGTCCTTCGAGGTCGCGTTCATGCTGGCGCTGCTCGGAAACGTCGCGCAGGATCAAGCAGACGCCCAGGGTGCGCCCGCGATCGTCGAACACGGGCGAGCAGGTCAGCGCCAAATCGATGAGAACGCCGTCGGCGCGCTGCCCGAGCAGCCGCTGCGCCTCGCCCGAGTAGCCCTTGCTCGATTCGCGCAGCAGCTTGCCGGCTTCCCGGCGGCTTTGGTCAGCCTGAAACAGGACTTCCACCGGCTTGCCATACATCTGCTCCGCCTGAAAGCCGAAGATGCGCTCGGCGCCGCGATTCCAGCTTTGAACCAATCCGTCGCGGTCCGCGCCGATGACGGCATCGGGCGAGGAGGCAATGGCCGACGCCATGAAACGGGCTTGCCGCGTGCGCTTTGCATGCTCGGCCACGTAGTAGATGGTGCGGCTGAGCAGGGCGGGCGTCAGTTCGTCTTTATTCAGGAAGTCGTTTGCCCCGGCGTCGAGCGCGTGCATGGCGAGGTCGCGGTTTTCGACAGCGGTCAGCACGATCAAGGGCAAGCCGTTGTTTGCTTGGTGGAGGGCTTGCAGCGTGTGGAGCCCTGCGCTGTCGGGCAGATGCAAGTCGACCAAGGCGGCGTCGAACTCATGGTCTTCGATAGCGCACAGGGCGTCGTCCAGCGTGCTGCATATGGCGAGGTCGACGCGGGGGCGGTCTTCCTCGGCCAGCATCTCCCGCACGAGGCGGGCATCCGCATCGTCATCTTCCAGCAAGAGTACGTTGAGGTGAAGTTCGGCAGGCATGAACGGGCGCCCCATCCGCCAGTGGCGTTCGCATTGAGACGAGAGCTACAAGGACCGGGGCGCAACGCCACGGGAGCCGGCTGCGCCCTAGCCGTATCCGGGCAGCAGGCCAAGCTTTACCGCGAAAGTATACCGCGCAACGGTCTGGCATGCCACCGGGGCGCGGGCAAGCTTGGCCCTGTTGGACGAAGTGGTATAGTTACGGCAGCCGGCGTGTTGACAGGGAGACGGCCCTGGCATTTGGCGCGGCGGCTTCAGGGGGGCGCCCATTGGGCATCGTGGCAAGGAGGACGGCCATGCCGTTGACGCTGTCTGTCGAGGATTTGATGCGCCAGGCCATCGACCGTGACGCCTCGGACATACATCTGAAGGAGGGCAACCCGCCCCTGTTGCGCATCGATGGCGACCTGCACCGCATCGATGGCTCCGAACCGCTTGGCGACGAAGAACTGCGCGCCTTGCTCGCGCAAATCGCCAGCGAGACGGAAATCACCAAGTTCAATAAAGTGATGGAGTTGGACACCTCGTACACGCTCGGCGGAGAAGCCCGCTTTCGTGTGAACGCATGCCGGGATGACGGCGACATCCGCATTGTCCTGCGTACCATCCCTCTTGAAATCAAGTCGGTACAGGACCT
>CAZLBS010000161.1:1944-7547 GCA_964557505.1 uncultured Nitrospiraceae bacterium
CGCCGGTCCTGTCGAAGATTTGCATGGGAAAAACCGGGCTGATTCTCGTCACGGGTCCGACGGGCAGCGGCAAATCGACGACGCTGGCCGCGATGGTCGACGAAATCAACCGGCGGAAACCGGTGCACATCGTGACCGTTGAGGATCCGATGGAGTTCGTGCACCGAGACAAAACGGCCATCGTGACGCAGCGCGCCGTGGGGCATGACACATTGAGTTTCGCCAATGCCCTGCGTGGGGCCTTGCGCCAAGACCCCGACGTCATCCTCATCGGCGAGATGCGCGACGCGGAGACAGTGCACACCGCCCTGGCATCGGCCGAAACCGGTCACCTGGTGTTCTCGACCCTGCATACGGTCGATGCTATCGAGACGCTGAACCGCATTCTGGATTTCTTCGAGCCGCATCAGCAGGTGCAGATTCGCAAACAGCTGGCGAGTGTTTTGCGGGCCGTGGTCTCCCAGCGCCTGTGTCCGCATGCGAGCGGAAAGGGCCGCGTGTGCGCGCCGGAAATCCTCATTGGCACGCGAACAGTGCGCGATTACATCGACCAAGGCAAGGGCTTCAAGGACATCACCAAGCTCATCGAAGATGGGCGCGAGCAATATGGGATGCAAACCTTCGACCAAGCCCTGTACGATTTGTACAAAGAGGAAAAGATTACCGAGACGGTGGCGCTTCAGAATGCGACCAGCGCGAAGGACTTGAAGCTGCGCATCCAAGGCTTGACCTAACGCCGTCTTCTATTGGGCGAGCCGTATGAATCACCATGTGGGGCGCTTCGTTGCATGCGCTTGTGTATTGACTGCCGCGGCCGCGCTCGCGCAGCCCGCGCCCGAGAATCTGCTGCGGAACGGCGGCTTCGAAGAATTGGCAGGGGAAGCCCCGGCGTATTGGAAACACTTCGTTCAGCCCATGGACGGGGCCTATGCCCGCGCCAGCACCCGGTTTGCGAATGAGGGCGTGCGGTCGGTCACGTTGCATATCCCGCGGCCATACGCCGATGAGCCCTACAACAATTGGAGCCAGAATATCCTGCAGCCGCTCGGCGGGGAGACCCTGGAATTGCGCGCAAGCATTCGGACCGAAGACGCCGTGGAAGCGGCTGTCTGGGTGCAGGCCTTTCAGCGCAGGCCCTTGCGGGAACTTCTCCGGGAATCGACCGCGTCTCACGTTCCGATATCGGGCACATCTGCCTGGCAGACCGTCCGCATGACGGCGGCCATTCCCAAGACAGCGGATTTCGTGACGGTGCGGTGCGTCTTGATTGGACAGGGAACGGCCTGGTTCGACGGCATTGCCTTGACGCAGATGGCCGAGGACCGCTCGGCTACGTTCCCCGGACCCGAGCGGCCGGCCGCCGAACGTCCGGATGCGCCCGAGCCGCCGGCATCTCCTGATGTCCCCGAGGCGCCTGACCCTCTTGCGGCCCGCGGCGAGCAGCAGACGCAAGACGCGCGCCTTGACCAATTGCTCGAGGCCAACGCCGAGTTGCTCGAAACGGTGCGGACACTGCGCGACAGCAACGACAATCTGGCCGAGGAGGTGCTGCGTTTGCAGCGGGATCTGGCCAGGCTGCGCCGGGCGCTTGAGGAACGCGCGCCGGCGCCGCCTCGAAGCGGGAGCAGCGCGGAGAACCGGGAGCGCGTTGCCGTTCCGCGCCGGCCTGCTGCGCCCGTACCACCTGAACGCGCCACCATAGAGCGTGTGCCGCCGCTTGTTCCACGGGGACATGACTTGGATGGGAGCAGCAATCCATGACCACAATTGTGACGCTAAGCCTGCTAATAGGCCTCATTTCCGCGGGCTTCACGTGGTATGCATGGGGTCTGATTGAGAATGTCGTGGTCTCCTTCGCCGCGCGTGGCCGCGAGCGTTCTTCCTGATATGGCCGAGGCACGGCAGCCCCGGCCTTCCCTCAACGTTCACTTCATGTGCTGCAATATCTATGGCCGGATCTTCCTGAACGCCAAAGGCACGGCTTACGCCGGCCACTGCCCGCGCTGCGCCAAGCCCATCGAGATCAAGGCCAGGCCAGGCGGGGCGTCCGCCAAAATCTGGCGGGCGGGATAAGGCTTAAGTGTTGCTTGATTACACTTGCCCCCGCACTAGCTTCGTTATGTCGGTCATGCTGAGATTGTTGGCCTTGTTCTGGACTTGAGGGGCGTATAGCTGGTAGACCCCCTTGGCCTGTTCGACGTTGCGGCTGAAGAGGGACTTCAGGTCCACGGCGCTGAGTTGGCGCCCGCCGCTGTAATATTGCTTCGCAACGTGGCCAAGGGCGTAGGTGGTGGCGAAGGTTATGGCCGCGCCGGCCGCGCTCTTGCCGACCTTGCCGAATCCCTTGCCCATCTTCTTGCCGATGGCCTTTTTCATGAAGCCGCCGATAATGTTGCGCGCAAAGTTTTCGACGACTTGGGAAGTCATGCCCACGCCGACGACGCCGAGGAATTCCTTGATGTGGCCGGTGTCGAGGGCCACGCCATATTGGCGCCCGACCGCATAGACCAGCTTCATCTGAACGGGGATGATGGCCATGGTCGCGAGATTCTGGGGGAGCAATTCCAAGGCGGCGCATAGAATGGCGTACTTCGTGATGGTGCTGTCGACATTGGCATCGATGGCGGCTTGCGGCGTGGGCGCCCCGGGTCCGGCATCGGGCACGGCGGGCGCCGCTGGAGCTGCCGGCTGCGCCTGCTGCGCGGGCACATCGGCTTGCGGCGGCGTGCCAGCATCGAGCGCGGGTTCCTGAATCAGGGTTTCCGGGGCGGCCGCGGCGACGCTTTCGGCCTCTTGCAAGGTCTCGCTGCCGCCGCTTTCCATGCCGAGCGCACCACGCAGTTCGCGTAGGAAGGCCTGCTCCGCGGCCGAGGTCACGCCATCGGCATCGCACACGCACACGGCCAGCTCATAGGCCAATTGCCTTGACTCGGGGGAACTTAGCGCGCCCGCCTCCTGCTCGAGGCTGGTTTGCTTCATAAGCACCCGCCGGAATACGCTCGGCGCAGGCCCGCCGATGCTCTCGAAGATCTCCTTCATTTTCTCCCGCTCAGCGTCATTCTTCTCCCCATCCGCGAACGCGGCCATGAGGCACACGGCGGCCAAGGATGCTTGTTCTTGATCGGTCACGCCTTCACTTCCTTACTCTTGCTGTGGTACCTGCGCGCTCGCCGGTTCGCACGTGCGGCAAGCAAACAAACGGCCATCATGACCTCGGCAATACTAGACGAGATGGAACCGGCGGATCTCTCTTTATAGTTCGGGTTTCGAAGAGGGTTAGGCGTTTCATCGGCAGACCTGGCTACGTGCCGTCCAAACGCAGAAAGGTCCGCAGTGCATGGGCGCACCACGGACGCAAACATTCGCACTCTGACGCCAGCACCAGGGCTAGTTGGCCACGGCCTCCGAAGTCTCGCTGATTTCCTCGCCCGTCTCTTTGATGTCTTCCCCGGCGCCTTGGATCGTATTGCATCCGGCAAGTACCAAGGGTGTGCACATTAGGCACAGGGCGATCAGAATTGGCCTGAGTTTGCTCACGGCTGATGCTCCTTTCCGTATCCTCTCGAAACAGTTCATGTTTCTCTTGGAAAGAGTTGAGCAAGGAGCGTGCCGGGCTTCAAGGGGCAGGGTTTGGGGATTCTCCGCGCAAGACGATTTCGTCGAACTGCCCTTCATCGTCAAACGACCCGACGCCAATGGGGCCGCTTGTAAAGGTTTTGTCGTGCGTCCTCATGATGGGCACGTCCATGTCGTCCATATAGACTTCGATCAGGCCAGATTCGATATCCCGGATGATGCGGACGTGATGAAAATCTTCGGTCCAGTTGGCGCCATTGGTTCGCTCTTCGGCAATCGAGACACGCGGTTCCCCATTAACGAGGAAAATCGAGTGGGCGTGCGGATCTGCCACAGACGCAATGTGCACGTAATAGAAATGCGAGGCGTCTTGTTTGCCGAAGAAGATGCATGAGTCGCGGTGGCCGTATTCACGTCCGGTCTGCTTGACCTTCAGGTCGAGGATGAAGCTGCCCACATCGACAGTTTCTGCCCAGGCAATGCTGCGCGGGGAACGGACCTCAGGGCGATAGCGGCTGCCGCGTGTCAATGCCAGCACGCTGTTGCCGCCAATGCTGGCGAGATCCCAGGCCTTATCGTCGGTAAAGGCCCAGCGCTCCAAACTCCCGTTCTCGAAATCGGCCTCGAACACGATGGGCAGGTCGTCAAGGTGGCTGGTGTCCGCCTTGTCTTCAGGGGGCTGCTCGGAGATTTCTTGTGCGCATGCCGTGCATGCCAGGAGCAGCATGAGCAAGGCGCTGCATGGTCCACGCGATATGGTCATGGCCGGTTCCTCAATCTTGCTCGACGGCGTAACCAGTCGCCGTCCAGCCGCCGAAGCCTCCTGCCATGGAGGCGACGTTGGTGTAGCCCATGTCTTGCAGGGCCTTTGCCGCAAGCGCGGAACGGGCGCCGCCCCCGCAGTAACAGATGACCTCGGTATCCGCGGCAGGGATGTTGTTGGGCGCGCGCATTTCAAGCACGCCCCGGCCGCAGTGCACCGCGCGGGGCAAGTGGCCCTTTTCCCATTCGCTGTCTTCGCGCACATCCAGCAGGACCATCGGATGGCCCGATTTGATTTTCCCGTGTACGTCGTCGACGGTGACTTCCTTGATGAGCGGCTTTGCTTCCGCTACGAGTTCTTGAAATGTCTTCGGCATGTCTTCGCCATAGCTCCTATCTGCCGTTCTTTGGGGGCTGCATGGTGCAGCCCATTCTCGTAGACACGCAGGCGGGCTGGTCTGCTACGCTACCGTTCCGGCTCCGTGCGCAACGTGGTTGACGGTCAGGATTGTGGCATGAGCATTACGCCGATTACGAACCTATGCTTGCATCTAACCCTGCTGGCGTGCGCAGCCGCGGCGTGTCTTGCCGCATCTCCAGCTGGGGCCCATGAGCGCGGCCCATATGCGATCGACCAGTTCTTCGCGCTCGATCTGACCGGCGCCGAGGCACGCTTGCTGTACCGCGTTCACAAGGGGGAAGTGGCCTCATTCGCGGAGATTCGCGAGTTGGACGCCAACCGTGATGGCACGGTCAGCATTCCGGAGAGCGCGGCTTGGTTGAGCGGGCGCATGCCCGGCTTGGCGGCGGGCATCCACGCCGCCGCGGGCCCGGTCTCGTTGCCCTTGAGCGAAGGCAAGGGCTCGGCTCATGTCATCGAGGGCACGTCGGGCCTGCCGGAGTTGGTGATTACGCTCGACTGGACGCTGCCGGGCTGCCGGGAATTGCTGGCGCGCGGGGCGTCGACGCTCCGCCTTGCTTCGGCGCATTACCCTTATAGTCCGGGCAAATTCGAGTGCACGCTCTTGCTCGATGGGGCTTATGACTATCCGGCGGAAGAAGGTGGCGAAGGCCCGTACCGCTGGCAGGTGATCGAGCGCCTCGACGCATCGGGCAATCCGACGCTCGACAACCGGCAGCCCGTGTTCGCCATGACGTTGAGCCCGAAACAGGTTCATCCGCCTACGGCTGACCCGTGGGGAGCGCCGCCGCCAGATGAGGATGTGTACGGGGGGGGCGCGCCATTCGACCCCGCCGGGATGCCG
>CAZLBS010000162.1:0-696 GCA_964557505.1 uncultured Nitrospiraceae bacterium
CCAGAAGATTCGACCTGGCTCCTGACAACCCCTGCCGCTATTGCGGACTTGCCCCGGCAGCTCGACATTTACCACGAGTTTGTCAATACCTTCCGGGCCTCGCGCATTGACGGACAGTTTCCGATCGTTTACCGCCTGCCGGGCCGGCAAGAGCAGGAAGACTGGGTATCCTTTCCGGCCTTTTCGCTGACCTGGCCCATGAAGGATTTCGTCTTAGGCTGGGGATTCCTGGGGCTCGGCGGGACGGCGGTCGAGTACGAACGCCCCCGGACCACGTTGGGCCTGCTCCGAAATGCCGACCGCCGCGGCGCGTATGAAGTGGCCCAGATGCCGTTTGCCATCGCCAAGCGCTTCGACAACGGATGGGCGGTAGGCGCGGAACTCTTCTTCAACCTCCAACGCCTGCGCACCGACACGCTGACGCTCAACGCGCGCACGGCCGAAGCCGATTACGCTTGGGACTGGTCTATCGGCGGCGGATTTGGGTTAGGCCTTCAGAAGCAGTGGAACAAGTTCGCCTTCGGCCTCGGCCTCATGGTGCTCGATCGGGTGAAAGCCCGGGCCGACTTGATCGGGCGCGAGGCCGCCCGCGGAGAGGCCCATGCCATCGCCGCCATCGTGAGCACCGAGATGGAGGAACGAGGCGACACCCTGGCGGCCGTGGCGAGTCGGCTGGCCCGGGCCCAGCGCGGCGAC
>CAZLBS010000162.1:706-6149 GCA_964557505.1 uncultured Nitrospiraceae bacterium
ACAAGTTCGCCTTCGGCCTCGGCTACATTTCGCGCCAGCACATGACCGGCTTCGGCCAGTACACGGACATCGTGACCACGCCTCTCGACATACCGCGGCGCGTGCAAGCGGGCATCGCCTGGATGCCCACGCCGAAATTGGAAATCCTGCTCGACGGCAAATTCATCCACTACAAGAGCGTGCGCCAATTGAGCGGACTGACCACCTCGAGCGCCATCGGCTGGTCGAACGTCTGGGCGCGCAAGCTTGGCATTCGCTATCACCCGCACGAGCGCCTCACTCTGCGCCTTGGCTTCTCGAACAACAACTCCCCGCTGGACGACAACGACGTGTTCGCCAATCAGCAATTCCCCGCCCTGGGCGAAGAGCACTACTCGGCCGGCATCACCTACCGCTGGAACGAGCATGTGGATCTGCACGCGGCCTACACCAAGGTCGAACCGGAATCCCGCACTGACGACGGCACGGGCGACCTCTTCAGCACCCTCGGCCGCGGCAGCACCATCGAACTGGACGTCCAGACGTTTACCGTAGGAATGACCTGGCGCTTCTAGCTTTAGCAGAAGAAGACAACGAGGGATTGGGCGGTTGACAAAGCATGCGATGGGGCCAAGGGGTCTCGTTCGGGGAGGTCCACGCACGCACGCCGCTCAACCACGGGCGTTCTCCCGGCCTCTGCGCAGGGGGACAACCACAAGAAAGCCTGCCCCTGATGGCTCAAGGGCAGGCTTTCGTATTGGCGGATGGCTGAAGGGCTAGACCACTTCAGGGACGACGAACGGCTCGCGATAGTCTCGGGTGAGCAGCTTGTTGGCTTCTTCGTCGCCGATGACCTGCTCCTTGTCCGGGTCCAAGGTGATGGCACGGCCAAGCTTGGCGCTGATGAGGCCCAAGTGGCACATGGACGAGCTGATGTGCCCTTCCTCGATAGGCGCGGTTACCATTTGCGGGTCGCCGCCGCGGATGGCATCGACGAAGTTTTGGTAGTGATTGCCGCCTTCATCGCGCGAGGGGCCCCGGCGCTCATCGCGCCCAAGGTAGGTGCGGTAGCGCTCGTACGAGTCGATCACCATGTAGCCCTCGGAGCCGTAGAAGATCACGCCGACTTCCGCGCCGCGCTCGTCGTTGGTGATCCACGGCCGCGTATCGAAGACGATCATCTTGTTTTGCTCGGGGTAATCGAAGCTGCTTTGAATGACGTTTGGAATTTCCTTGTCGTCATCCCACAGCACCATCTTGCCCATCGAGGTGATGTGCGTGGGATGGCCGACGCCCAGGCCCCAGCGGCAGACGTCCATTTGGTGCACGCCCTGATTGCCGATGTCGCCATTGCCGTAGTCCCAGTGCCAGTGCCAGTTATAGTGGAAGCGGTTTTCGCTGAAGGCCCGGCTGGGCGCGGGTCCGAGAAACAGGCCGTAGTGCACGCCTTCAGGCGCTTCGCTGTCCGGCTTCTTGCCGATGCTGTCGCGCATGCGGAAGCAGAGCCCGCGCGCCATGTACACGTCGCCGATGACCCCGCCGCGCAATTGCTGAATGGCCTCGATGATGCCTGGGTTGCTGCGAATCTGCGTGCCATGCTGCACGACCACGCCATACTTCTTCGCCGCCTCGGCCAATTGGCGCCCCTCGAAAACATTATGCGAGCAGGGCTTTTCGATGTACGCATGCTTCCCAGCCTGGCACGCCCAAATGCCGCCCAACGCATGCCAGTGGTTCGGCGTCGCCAGGCTCACCGCGTCGATGGTTTCATCCTCGAGCAATTCGCGGTAATCGACATAGGTCTTGGGCCTGTCCTTGCCGCGCTTCGTGAAGTACTCCTCGATGCGCGGTTCAAAGAGCCGTTCGTCCACGTCGCAGAGCGCGGTGATTTCGACGCCGCGGATGCCGTGAAAGGCGCTCATATGGCTCTTGCCGCGCCCGCGGATGCCGGCCACCGCCACATTGATGCGCTCATTGGCGCCTGCCCATGAGGTTTTGCTGGTGCCAAGCAGCACGCCCGCGCCAATGGCCGCCGCGCCTGCGGTGGCCGCGCCCGTGCCCGCGACAAATGTACGGCGTGATACCGTGCCGTGTTGTGAGCCCGCAGGCTCGTGTTGTTCGCTCATGTTCGTAGACTCCCTTGCCAGCCCTGGCTGTCTGCATGTGTCATTCCCCCTATCGTATACGCCAATGCAGCGGGGCACAAGGCCACGC
Source organism: uncultured Nitrospiraceae bacterium (assembly GCA_964557505.1). Taxonomy (GTDB): domain Bacteria; phylum Hydrogenedentota; class Hydrogenedentia; order Hydrogenedentales; family CAZLBS01; genus CAZLBS01. The sequence goes on from CAZLBS010000162.1 coordinate 2,900, forward strand.
CTGCGCTGTAGCGCGGCCTTGCGCTATGCTCTTTGAAGAAGCACGCCACCAGGGGAGAGGGAACCGCACATGGATCTCGTCGGGAAAAGCGCCGTCATCACGGGCGGCGCAAAAGGCATTGGCCGGGAGACGGCCATTCAATTCGCACGAGCGGGCGCACGCGTGGCCCTGCTGGATTGGGATGAAACCGCCGTCTTCGAAACCGCCCTCGAAATCAACGGCCACTTCGGCAAGGATACGGCTGTCTCCCTGCATGGCGATGCTTCCAACGAAGATACCGTCGTGAAAATCCTCGACTCGGCAGCGTCAACCTTCGGCCATGTCGACACCCTTGTAGCGAATGCCGGCGTGCTCTGGAAGGACCGTGATACCTCCGTCATCGAAATCGATGCTGCTGATTGGGACCGCGTTCTCAGCGTCAATCTCAAGGCGCCCTTCCTGCTGACCAAGCATGGCATTCCGCATCTCATGAAGCATGGCGGCGGCAGCATCATTCTCATCGGCGGCATCAGCGCATTCGCCGGCAGCGTGACGGGGCAGGATGCCCTCGCTGCGTCCAAGAGCGGCCTGAACGGCCTGAGCAAATCCATCGCTGTGCAATTCGGCCCGGAGCATATCCGCTGCAACGTCATTCACCCGGGACTCGTCGACACGCCGCAGCAAGAGCACTACCTCGATGCGGACTCGCGTCACGCCTACGCCGCTTCCCTCCCCCTCCGCCGCCTCGGACAAGCGGGCGACATCGCCCCCGCCGCGGTCTTCCTCGCGTCGGACGCGTCGAGTTGGATGACCGGAACCGAGTTGGTGCTGGACGGCGGTTTCAGCGCAGGATAATGACAGTGCGGCTTGGGGCAGTGCCGGAATGCAGGGCTGATGTCGGCGCCGCCGCAGGTGATGCTACCGCAACGGGTACCGAAGCCTGGGATTGGTTAGGTAATTCACGCGCTCGCCGATGTCCAAGCTTGGGTCGTACATCAACCCCAGCTCCTCGAGCATCGTGATGACTTTGTCTGGATAATCCGTCTGGATGTAATCCGCGCCGGCGAGTGCGGCGACGCGGGCGTTCAGCAGCGTGTCTGCCGATTCGAGGCAATTGACGAAGGCCAGGCAGCCGTATACATGCGCCGTGCGGATGCTTTCCTTTGTCACGGCGTTCCAGTCCATGTTGATGAGGGCGGGCTTCAGGCCATAGGCCAATGGCGGGATTTGCTCCGCGTAATCAACACCAGGGCGGTGGAAGATGCGCGGCTCGAGTTCGCGAATGCGGCGGATGCTGTCGTGCGAACCAAGATGCGTGCATTGGTCCGCGATGCCTACCTTCTGAACCACTTCAACCAACTGCTCGACGCCGCCAGTCTTGTTGTCAAGGTCGGGATCGATGCGGCCCTTCATCGCCTCGAGCGCCTCTTCTAACGTGAGAACCTTGGTCCCCGCGAATTCCTCGCTGTACCAACTGCCGGCGTCCAACGCTTTGACTTCGTCCAACGTCAGTTCATCAATACGGCCGCGGCCATCCGTCGTGCGGTTCACGGTTTCGTCGTGCATCAAGACGAGATGCCCATCCTTCGTCGCGCGAATGTCGATCTCGATGACCTGGGCGCCGGCCTCGATCGCTTTTTCGATTGCGGGCAAGGTGTTCTCCGGCACGCCCAGGCCGACCCCGCCCCGGTGCGCCACGACTTTAATGCCCGGCCAGTGTTCGACAAGTTCGGCCGCGCCGTCCCGGACCGCCTCGACTTTGGCGACCCGGCCATGGCCTTTGTGTATCCAGAAACGCCGCTCCGAATCGCCCATATCGACCGACACGATGTAATGCTCTACACCCTTGTATTCGCCCATTTCATATCCGCTGACGGCCTTGGCCGTGCGAATCTCTGCAATGTGAAAGGCTTCAAGCAGGGCGACCTCGGCGCCCGCGAAGGCGCAAATGACCATGGCCAATGCAGAGGCGGCAATCTTCATGAATCAAACTCCTGTTGCTGATGGTACGGCATGTTGTAGCGCAGGATGATTCAAGAATTATTTCATGCGCTCGGCCATCAGCCGCTTGGCCAGTTCGAACTCGACTTCAGTGTCGACGCCGATGCTCTTATGCTCCGTCTCGACGAGGGCGATGGGATAACCGTGTTCGAGGACGCGCAATTGCTCGAGTTTCTCGAGTTGCTCAAGGGGCGTCGGCTCGAGTTGGGCATATCGCATGAGGAAGTCGCGTCGGTAGGCATACAGCCCCAGGTGCAAGTAGTGGTGCAGGTGCTCCTCCATGCTGCCATCGCGCACGAAGGGAACCGGATGCCGGCTGAAGTACAGCGCGCGCCCCGTCTGGCTGCGCACGACTTTGACGTTGCTCGTCGAACGCGCCGCATCCGCATCGTCGAACGGCGTACACACCGTCGCCATGGGCGCTTCAGGATCATCGATGAGCGCCTGCACGCAACGATCGATCGTATGGGGATCCATGAACGGCTCATCGCCCTGAACGTTTACGACGAGCGGCTCTTCGCGCTGCGCGGCCACCTCGGCAATGCGATCCGTCCCGCTGCGGTGGTCCGTCCGCGTAATCATCACGTCCTTCGTATACGGGGCCAGCGCATCCACCACACGCTGGTCATCCGTCGCGATGATCACCGCATCGACCAGCGAAGCCTCCTTGGCCCGGCAATACGTGTGGTACACCAGCGGCTTCCCCGCCAGCGGCAAAATCACCTTCCGCGGCAAGCGCGACGATTCATACCGCGCCGGGATGACCGCGAGGACTGGGGGCTTATCCGGCATTGCGCCTTACTCCGCCAGGAACCCCGGCTTTGATATGCCCATTGCCTCGAGTTCATTCCAGCTTAGGCCGGCCTCGAAGTAATCAACAGCGAAACCGCCGAAGCTGTCCGGTGGGAACACAAAGGTCATGCCCGCTGGCGCCAGGATGAACCTATTCAGAAGACTCGGATCGATTGCATCCACGGCGCTGCCGTCTTCCCGTGCGGCTTCTTGCGCTTGCAGGCTCGAAACCAGTTTTGCTTCGAGGGCATCCAACGCAGCGTCTGGCACGAGACTGTCGAGGGCCGCCTCGTGCACCGCTCCCGCGTCGTCGATTGCCAGATTCCAAAGCATTCTGCCGGGGTTGACATGATCGCCGCCGTCGTAGCGGTAGTTCTCGATTTCAAGAGACACGAATCGAGGCAAGGCCGCATGCAGCCGGGGCCGCGACAACTCGTAAGACAGGTGAAAGGAGAAATTCCCTCCGTAATGATGTTTT
>CAZLBS010000162.1:6159-7528 GCA_964557505.1 uncultured Nitrospiraceae bacterium
AGACAGGATGTCCATGAAGCCGGTTCCCTCGAACCGGGCCAGATCGCTGTCCGCTGTTTTCTCCAGCGTGTCCGACTGCCACTCGCGCACAGCGTTCTGCACCGTAGTTGCTATGTATGCGTTGAACGCAGCCGCGTGCGGCGCCGCCGCCTCTTCGAGGACGGGCCATGCGGCCCGGTAGCCCACCGCCGCGAAGCCTGTCCGCTTAATGTCTGAGCGTTCGGTCTGGGCGGCGATGCGCGAAAGCGCCACGGGCAACGCTTCGGTCTCATCTGGTTTCCGCCAGAGTCCCGTGAAGGTCTGGCCGTCCTCGCCGAGCGTCAGGCTCCAGTCCCCCGTATACTCGAATCCGGCTATCTCGCTCAGGGCAAACGAGCGCGCCGTCTGGCGGGAGCCCCCAAGCTCGATGGGCTCGCCATAATTCACATAGTGATAATGCCCAAAAACGTCCGCGCTGTCCGCCGACAAATACACCATGACGTCCAGGTCATCGCCAATGGTTCCGCGAAACCACGCCGGCCCGAACGATGGCGGGATGCCCGGCAGGTCTGGCGGCAGGCGCGCGTCGACGCCCGTGACTTCGAGCCCCAGCAACAGGGCGAGATTCATCCATTCGCCGTCTTCGCGCACATACACATACGCCAGATCGAGCAGTGTTTGATTCACCACGACGCGGCACAGCGCGCCATATTCCGCCGTCTCGACAGACACCGAGCGCACGCGCATCGCGCGGTATTGCTCTTCGCCGCAGGGCGCGCAGAATTGCGCCACATCCATGCCCGGTTGCATCCGTGCCGCGGCCGCAACGGCCGCCTCGCACGGCGCCAATTCCGCCTGCTCCGCATGCGCCCAGCCACATGCAGCGATCAAAGAAAGAGCCGCCCATCGCGTCATTTCGCTACCTCCCCGTGGGTGAAGCCAAAGCGTAGCGCGGCAGGCAGGAGAAAGGCCAGCGGACTGTAGGCGAACGCCAATCGCTTTCTTTAGGAGGGGGTCTGGGGGAACCCTTTCTTTTGTCAAAGAACGGGTTCCCCCATCATCTTCATCAACTAAGCATCATTGGCCGCGATGGCTTCGTGGTGGACTTCGTAGACTTCTTCGAGGGTCTTGCCGCGCGATGAGCGGACGCGTTCGAGGCGCTTGGTGAACTGGCCCATGGCAAATTCCGAGAACATGCTTTCCGTGAGGCCGAAGGGCGGCGTGTCGTAGTTCGCGAAGGTTTCGCTGATCATGCCGAGGGCGAGCGGGAAGAGTTCATTCATCGTTCCCTCGACCACTTCCCAGAGCGATTCATCCTCGGCCATCAGGCGCGAAAGCAGGAAGATGCCGTAGGCAATGTGGCGCGATTCATCCTGCTTCAGATTCATGA
>CAZLBS010000163.1:0-7449 GCA_964557505.1 uncultured Nitrospiraceae bacterium
TTGGTGTGCACGCCGACGTATAACGAGGCCGAAAACATCGCTCGGCTCGTAGACGGGATTCAGCAGGCCGTGCCCCATGCGGCCATTCTCGTAGTTGACGACGGCTCGCCCGATGGCACGGGGGCCATTGCCGAGGCATTGCCAGGCGTCACGGTCATTCACCGCCCCGGCAAGATGGGTTTCGGGACGGCGTATATCCGCGCCTTCGAGTATGCCCTAGCGCAGGGCTTCGAGCGGGTCATCCAGATGGACGCGGACTTCAGCCATGACCCCGCCGTGCTTCCCGAGTTGCTCCGCCGAATCGACTCGGACTGCGACGTTTGCATCGGTTCCCGGTATGTGGCGGGCGGCGGAACCGAAAACTGGGGCTTCCACCGAAAGGTCTTGAGCCGTTGCGCCAACCAAACGGCACGTAGCGTGTGCAGGCTCACGGCCCGGGACTGCACCGCGGGTTTTCGCGCCTTCAGGCGTGAAGTGCTCGAAGCCATCCATTTTCAGAATATCCAATCTGAAGGCTATGTCTTTCAGGTGGAAGTGCTTATGCGCGTGGAACGGGCGGGATTCCGCATCGGTGAAACGCCCATTACCTTTCATGAACGGCGCCTGGGGGCCTCGAAAATGAGCAGCCGGGAGATTCTCGATGGCGTGCGAAATCTCATCCGCTTGCGAATGAATAGCCGTGCATAGCGCGTTTTGTCATCGAACGGCATTGGTTGAGCGTAACCAATTGTCCACTTCGTCCGTTTGGATGGTATAGTCCGAAAGAATCGCACAGGCGGCGCCGCCGGTTCGCGGGCCGCTACCGGCTTCCGCCCGTGCCTGTCCCCCCAAGCACATGCGGGAGTATGCAATGCGAAGCAACAAGACCCATTTCGCAGCGCTCGTCACGTTCCTGTTCGCCGCCGCCTTGGTGCTCACCAATGGCTTCACCGAGCGAATCTGGGCGCAACGCACGAGTGTCGACACTTTCGAAAGCATTGAACCCATCGGCATTGCCTTGCATGAGGTAATGACCCAATACGTCGACGAGCCCGACGTCGACCGGCTGGTCGAAGGCGCGCTGAACGGCATGATGCGCTCGCTCGATCGGCACAGCGCCTTCGTGCCCCCCGAGGCCTATCAGCAGATGCATGAAGACACCCAAGGCAAATTTTTCGGCATCGGCGTCAGCATCGAATTGGACGAGAACGACAATGTCGTCGTGCGCCAGCCCATTCCGAATACTCCCGCGTCACGCGCCCCGTTGTACGCGGGCGACGTGTTTGTTGAAGTAGACGACCAGCCGGTGTCGGACATCGAGGCCGTCGGCGCGGCGAAGCTTGGCGAAGTCGCCCGCATGATCAAGGGGCCGCGCGGCACAGTCGTCAAGGTCAAAATCGTCCGCCCGCCGGAAGAGAATGATCCGCAAGGCGAGGTGCAGGTCTTGACCTTCGACATCAAGCGCGATGAGATTCCCCTCGAAAGCGTCCTCGAAGCGCGCGTACTCGACGACGGCATCGGCTACATTCGCATTCGCGACTTCAAAGACACCACCGCGGAAGACTTGGTGGTGCGTCTCAAGGAGATGGAACAAGAAGGCATGCGCGCGCTGGTCCTTGACCTTCGCTGGAATCTCGGCGGGCTGCTGACCGCGTCGAAGCAGGTCAGCGAACTCTTTCTGCCGCGGCGCACGCTGGTCACGTATACCAAGGGCCGTGCCGGTGCGAGCGGAAGCAGTCCGGACGACATGGAACTGTACACGCAGCGCAGCCCGGTAGTGAGCGAAGACCTGCCCATTATCTTGCTGACGAGCAAAGAGACGGCCAGCTCAGCCGAAATTGTTACCGGCGCGTTGCAATTCCACAAGCGCGCGATCGTTGTCGGCGAGAAGACTTTCGGCAAGGGCAGCGTGCAGACCATCATTCCGCTGGAACGCCCGCAAGGCAGCGCCCTGCGGTTGACCACGGCGCTGTACTATACGCCCGCAGGCGTGACCATCCACGAGAGCGGCATTCGGCCCGATGTCGAGGTCGAGATGCCGCGCGAAGAGCAGCGCGATTTGCTCATCCAAATGTGGCGCTCGCACGAAGATGACCCGTTGATGAAGAACGAGCAGAACCATGGCACGGTCACGGGCAATACCAAGGGTGAACTCGACGAAGAGGGCAACCGCGCCGAACTGGTCGAGGACAAGGTTCTCGCCAAAGCAGTCGAGATTCTCAACGAAGACCTCGTCTGGGCGAATTTGGTTGAGAAGTACCACAAGCCCGCGTCGGAAACGCAGGTTGCGGCTGCCGGCGAAGACGGCGACGCCGCGGCCGAAGAAGCTGCCGAGGTAGCGGCACAATAAGCGCACATTGCAGCTGCCCCATATTGTAGTGATACGCGCGGCCACGGCGGTATTGACCTGCCCCGTGGCCGCGCGTCATGCTATTGCCAAGACCTGACGCCGCTCCTGCGGCGAGATGCCTTTATGCGCAACATCCAACGCGGAAGGAAGGGGGCGCATTGATGCGACGGGATGGCCGGGCGCCAGATGCATTGCGCCCTGTGAGCCTCGAGCGCGGATATACCAAACATGCTGCCGGTTCGGTGCTCGTGTCGTTCGGCGACACGCGTGTCTTGTGCACCGCCAGTCTCGAAGAGCGCATCCCGCCATGGCTCCTCGGCGCGGGGAAGGGCTGGGTGACGGCTGAATACGCCATGTTGCCGGGTTCTTCTGCCGAACGCATCCGCCGCGATCACGTCAATAAAGGCCGCGCGCAGGAAATCAGCCGGCTCATTGGCCGCTCGCTTCGGGGCGTCGTCAATCTCGTGCAGCTTGGCGAACGCCAGATCACCATCGATTGCGATGTCTTGCAGGCGGATGGCGGCACCCGCACCGCGGCCATCACCGGCGCATATGTTGCGCTGCACGATGCCTGCCGTCTGCTCATAGACGAGGGCCTTATCGGCGGGTTGCCGTTATCGCATCCTTGCGCGGCCGTCAGCGCCGGCGTCGTCGGCGGCGCCCCGATGCTCGACCTTTGCTATGAAGAAGACAGCGCGGCGGATGTCGACATGAACGTCGTCGTGCGCGGCGATGGAGCCTACATCGAAGTGCAAGGATGCGCCGAAGGCGAAGCCTTCCACCGCGGCGTCCTCGGCGCCATGCTCGACCTAGCGGACAAAGGCGCCGCCGAACTCTTCGCGATCCAGAAGAAAGCCCTGTCCAATGGCTGAGCCGCGCCCCCTGCTCATCGGCTCCGGCAATCAGCACAAGGCCGCCGAACTCGCCGAATTGCTTGCGGATTTGCCCTTCGAGGTGAAAAGCCTGCGCGACTTTCCAACCGTCCAAGAGCCCGAGGAAACGGGCAAGACCTTCGAGGCCAACGCCCTGCTCAAGGCCCACTACTACGGTTCGCACTTCGGCATCGACTGCGTCGCCGACGACTCCGGCCTCGAGGTCGACGCGCTGGGCGGGCAGCCCGGCGTCTACTCCGCGCGGTATGCCGGAGAAGACTGCTCCTATGCCGACAACAACGCGAAGCTGCTCGAGGCGCTCGAAGCCATCGGCGACAGCCAGCGCGGCGCGCGCTTCGTCTGCTGCGCCGCATTCGTCCCGCGGGACGGTCAACCGCATACGCTGCGCGGGACCATCGACGGCATCATTCTGAAAGCCCCGCGCGGCGAGCACGGCTTCGGTTACGACCCTGTGTTCCAGCCCGCCGGCGAGACCCGCAGCTTTGCGGAGATGAGCGCGCACGAGAAACACGCCATCAGCCACCGTGGGCGCGCCTTCGCCGCCATGCGCGACTACTTGGCCGCCCTCGCATGAAACGCGCCGGCCCCACGCCCGAGGGTCTCGCCGAGGCCGCCGAATGCCTGAAACAAGGCCGCGTCATCGTGTACCCCACCGAGACCGTCTACGGCCTCGGCGCGGACCCGTTCAACGAAGACGCGCTTACCCTGCTGTGGGAAGCCAAAGGGCGGCCCGCGCACAATCCCGTCCTGCTTATCGTCGCCGATGAAGAGCAACTGCAAGGCGTCGTGAGCGAAATCACGCCTGCCGCTCAGCGCTGCATCGAGCGCTTCTGGCCCGGCCCCCTATCGCTGCTCTTTCCCGCCCTGCCCAATGTGCCCGGGCGCCTGCTCGGCGACGGCGGCAAAGTCTGCATACGCTGCCCCGGCCTTGCCTCCGCCCGGGGACTTTGCCGCGCGTTCGGCGGCGCCGTCACCTCCACCAGCGCCAACCGCAGCGGACAGCAGCCGTTCCAATCGCTCGATAATTTCGACCTCGAACACGTCGCCCTTGCCGTCGACGCCGGCCAACTGCCGCCGAGCCCCCCATCGACCGTCTACGACCCGGACACCGGTCTAATCCTGCGGAAAGGCGCCATCCCCCCAGAAGACCTCCACCGCGTGTGAGGGCTCGCGCTCACGCGGTCATGCTCCATCCCACCGCGGCGGTGCTCCACCCATCCTCCTGTGTCGTCTCTTTGCAGCAAGATAGGGGCGGGCCTGGCTCGGCTCGCGAGGGACGAGTACCCCCCCCTCCCGCCATGCCCGCGTACGCGACAGTTATTCTTTTGGCGCCCCATTAGAAGTGATTACTGACACGCGCACCACATCGGCGCAGCCTCGGCGCCGCTGCGTCGAGTCCTTCTTTCAGGCAGACCGCCAGCCACGCATGGCCATTCTGTTTGCGGCTATCCCTGCTCGCCCATAATGGCTTCGGTCATTTCCTCGGTGACGGGGAGGTCGGCGGCCACCGCGGCTTCGTAATGGGAGCGGGCGGCTTCGGGGTCGCCTTTTTCGATGGCCAGCCAGTAGGCAAGGTTGAAGTGGGCCGGACCGTAGTTGGGCGCCTCGGTGAGCAATTCCTTCTCTGCCGCGATGGCCGCGTCGATGTCGCCAGCATGATATTCATTGACGGCCCGGGCGTTTTGCGCGGCGAGGTGGCCGGGGTTGAGCATGAGGGCCTTGTCGAAATGGCCGCGCGCTTTCGCGAAGAGTTTGCTGTTCATGGCGTTCTTGCCGAGCACATAAAAGCCATCGGCATCCTCGGCGAGCCCCATATTGCACAGCAGTGCAACGCTCGCCTGTTCGAAAATCATATCGAATTGCTCGTCCAGCGGCTGGCCCGTTTCCCCCGCGAGAATTTTGTCGAGCCTTTCTTCCTCGGCCAGGAGGCGCGGATTGAAGCTCGGCAACAGCGACAGCGAATCGGTCGGATCGGTGAGTTCCATGGTGGCCAATACGGGCAGCGGCGTCACAGTGATTTCGCCCTTCCACAGCGTATCCGGCCCCGGCACCTCGTACAGCGTCGCATCAATGCTGGCCGCCACGATGACTTCGTGGCTGAAGACGCCATGCGTCGATTGCACTTCCAGCAATAGGTCGACGCCTTCCCGGGCGATGCCGCTGTAGTGAGCTTCGCGGGCGGCCTGGCGGCTTGGGTACCCAGCCATCGAGGTCAGCGGCGAAACGCGCCGGACGTCGCTGCCGAACCCCTCCTCTAAATAGCGTTGCAGGGTCTCTTCGAATTGCTCGACCGAATCGAACTCGCCCAGGGCTTGGTCGATTTGTTCGCGGTACCGTGCATTCTGTGCGGCATCGACCCCTGTGCCGACGACGGTGCCGATGCTGCCGCCCCATCGAAGCGTGCTGCCGGCGGGCGAAACGGCCACGACCATTTCATTGGGAAGCGCGTTGTACGACCAGGCGTGCGTCTTAGACTTCTCCAGCGCCTTCTCCGGCTCCATCGGGTTCGTTATGCACCCCGCTGCAAGCAACACTGCCGCACATCCAAAACCAGTAAGTACTCCGCTGGAAATCCGCATTGTCATATTCCTTACATTGGTTGGCATGCGCTGCCGCGCACCGCCCAAGTTTTCGGCATAGACGCGCATAGTACCATGCACCCGTACTTATCGCATGTGCCCATTCGGTTCTGCCGGACCAACGCCTTCCGAACATGTCTTGCCATAGCGGTGGCGTTTCTTCTTGCTTGTTGCGCTTCAGTGGCAGTGCGCCTCTAGAGGGAGCCCTATGCCTTGCCGCCGCTTGCCCAAGCGACACGACGCGCATGACGTTTGCTGCATCGACACTAAGTCTACAGTAATTGAGGACTTCTGTATGCTTGATGCTAACTAGTAGTATGCAATAATGCAGTTTACCTAGCCCCTGCATGAGCCTGGCGGGATTATTATCGTGCGGTGCTTGCTCGATGGCCCCCTTCACGTTCTCTACAAATACCGCCCCTTGCCCTGCGCGCCAGCCTCGCCCCACCCGCGTCGAACGGGCCTGCTACAAGGGGGCGCCCTCGCTATCGTCAACCCAAACGAAATAACAGGGGACACGCTTAACGAGTCGACAAGGGAGGCATTTCTATCGAGCCATGACAGACTTGATGCGGGGAGTTGACAACCCCCTCTCCGTTTGCTATTCTCTTTCTTCCCGGCGGCAGTAGCGGATGTGCCTATGGCCATCCGGCGTGCCAGAGGGGGGACCTAAAGCGATTTCGCTCCGCCACCGTGCGGCGAAAGAACTTGCCCAAAAGGGGGTTGACAAAGCCTTTTGCAGGGTGATACGCTTAGGTGCTGGGTGACGGAAACGTCGCCTCACGCAACGCGAACCAAAGCGCGTCCCATTTGCGGGACCAACCCACCGGTTCGCTGAAGCAACCTTCAACGCAGGCCAAGGCAATTGCTTTGTCTGTGGAGGAGGCCGAAGGCGCGCAAGGCCGAGGCCAAGTCGCTCTTTGAAAGTTGAATACGGCGCACGTTCTTTAGGCGCGAAACGCAGTGCGTTTGGCGCCAATAAGGTTCGATTGTGTGCTCCAAATGACGAGTAAGACACGCAAGTGTCTTGCCCCGTCGACACAATTCCGTGCGGATTGCGCGGGCCGCAAGCCCAGCAAACCGCACACTTCCGATAGCCAACAGCATCCGCCTCGGCGGATGATGCAGGTTTTCTTTTTCGGAGGGTTTGATCCTGGCTCAGAACGAACGCTGGCGGCAGGCTTCATACATGCAAGTCGAGCGGAAAGGCCCTTCGGGGTACTCGAGCGGCAAACGGGTGAGTAACAGGTGGACAACCTGCCTCTTGGTAGGGGATACCCGCTGGAAACGGCGGCTAATACCGTATGTGGTTGCTGATTTGTTTCAGCAAAGAAAGGCGCTCCTGGCGCCGCCAAGAGATGGGTCCGCCCCCCATTAGCTAGTTGGTGAGATAACAGCCCACCAAGGCGACGATGGGTAGCCGAACTGAGAGGTTGATCGGCCACACTGGAACTGAGACACGGTCCAGACACCTACGGGTGGCAGCAGTAGGGAATCTTGCACAATGGGCGAAAGCCTGATGCAGCCATGCCGCGTGGGGGATGAATGTCTTCGGATTGTAAACCCCTTTTCTGAGGGAAGAACAACCCGGGCAGGAAATGGTCCGGGTCTGACGGTACCTCAGGAATAAGCACCGGCTAACTCCGTG
>CAZLBS010000164.1:0-2707 GCA_964557505.1 uncultured Nitrospiraceae bacterium
GCGAGGGCCGCGGCGGCGACGGTCGGGATCGAAAGCGGCCGACGGATAGTCGGTCGAGGAACGCAGAGCCGCGCGGAGCCGCGGCGCACCCCAAGAGGGCTCGCCTAGCTTATGCCGCCAGAACGCATTGCCAACGCCCTCGGACTCATCGGCATGCTCCTGTTTCTGATTGCCATCAAGGCGGGAACGGTTGGAGCGGCAACCTGGCTGCACGCGACCTACCCCGAGACGGCTCGCCGCGTGCAGCGTGTTTACACGGAGCGCCCCTGGCGCTGCTATATCGCCGGCATGCTCAATGCAATCTTGGGCGGCCTGCTGGCTGCCGGCCTGCTCAATCTCCCACCGCTGGCCTTGCTTGGCCTCGCATTAGCCGGACTCCTCGTGACAGGCGCCATTCTCGGCTATGCCCCCTACTACGCGCAGCTGGGCGAAAGGCTCACGGAAGGCGGGAAGGATCCGCTTTCCTCGCTGTTATGGGGAGCTCTCGCGGCGGAAGCATTGTTCATGGCGCCAGTCCTCGGCCAAGTGCTCTCACTCGCGACGGCGGTCCGCGGTCTTGGCGCTTGGGTGCTCGTCATCATTCTGCGGGCACGTGTCGACGACACCGCGGAACCCGCGCCAGCTCACGCGGCTGAAGAAGACACATAAGGTCCTTCTAGCCGGTCAGCCCTATTTGGGCGCGTGCCCTTCTGCCTGCAGAATCCGCTCGATGAGCGCGCTCGTCGATTGCCCTTCAACGCCCGGAATGATCTCGATTGCACCGCCGTACGCCTCGACGACACGCCGCTCCTCCTGATTGATCGTGTCGATGGTGTAGTCGCCGCCCTTGACGTAGACGTCCGGTTCGAGCAGTTCCAACAACGGCACCACATTGTCTTCGCCGAAAAATGTCAGGTAGTCGACGCACTCGAGTTCCGAGAGAATCAGGGCCCGGTCAGTCTCATTGATGATGGGCCGCGCGGGGCCCTTCAGTTCTTGCACGCTGGCGTCGCTGTTCAGGCCAATCACAAGCACATCCCCGAGCAGCCCAGCCTTATGCAGATAGGTCAGGTGCCCTGCGTGCAAGAGATCAAAACAGCCGTTTGTCCAGACAACGCGCCGCCCTTCCTGCTTGAGCCGGGCCACGAGGTCCGCGAGTTCCGTACGGGTCTTGAGCTTGGCGGGCCGTTCCCCGCGCAAGAGGGCCGCCTCGAGGCTGGCGGCCGGCACCGTGACCACGCCCCGTTGGCGCACCGCGATGCCAGCGGCTGCATTCCCAATCTCCGCGGCCTCGACGGCCTTCGCGCCAGCGCACAGCGCGCAGGTGACCGCGGCCGTCACCGTATCGCCTGCCCCTGTCACATCTACGGCATCCACGATGCGTGCCGGCACATCGGCTTCGCCAGCCCGGTTGAAGACCGTGATGCCTTTAGGACCTCTCGTGATCATCGCCGTTTCGCAGACGTTCAACAGCCGCTGCGCCGCTTCATGCAGGGCCGCGTCATCGATCACGTCGATACCGGCACCGATGCCCGCCTCGCGATCATTGGGCACAAGCACATCAAACCCCTGGAACAAGACCGCCCGTTCTCGTGAATCGCCGACGGTCAGCAAGCCATGTTCCCGCGCTAGCCGCACGGCCTCCGTCAAGACAGCCGGGCTCGCTACGGACGACACCTGATCCACCACTACGATGGCATCCACCAGCGGGGCTAGCCGCCGCATCTGCTCGAGCACCGCCTGCTCTATGCTGCCGCCGATCAGCGGCGGCCTTGGCGTATCGGTCCGCAGCACCTCTTGCGAGGGCGCGTTGAAGGTGCCGGCACGCAGCTTGCCGTAGGTGTTGGTCGGACGTGTTTCATCCACCACGAGTCCGCCCGCGTCGACATTCCGCTTGGCAAACTCCTCCCGCAGAATAGCGGCATTCGCATCGTTGCCGATGACGCCGACGGCGTAGGTCTGCGCGCCCAACGCGGCCATATTGCAGGCCGCATTCCCAGCCGCGCCGGGATTGTAGCGCCGCTCGTGCACCTCGAAGACCGGTATCGGCGCTTCCAGGCTTACCCCCGTGACTTCACCAAAGACGTTCTCATCTAGGTATACGTCGCCGGCGACGAGCACGCGCGCCTTGCTCATGCCGCTCAAGATTTCGACTACCCGTTCAGTGTGCACTGCGCGAGGCCCCTATGCTCCCGTGAAACCGTAATGCCGCTAAACCGATTAGTGTAATGTAGGGGAAAATCCCCAATCCACCCGGTTGCATCCCTCCAGCTATGGCCGTACAATGCGGGAATTGCGGCAGCCGCGGCGGCCTTTCTGCCGGTCCGGACAGTCCTCGCGCGCCGCGCAGCGTAAATTCGGGTAGGGGGTTATGCAGCGCAACCGCGGAACGGCGCGCGTTTCGGCGGCGCCGGGGATCAAGACGCAACGCTGGACGGGCGCGAACGGTGCGCTGGAGCCGGCACGGGCGGCTGCCCCACCGCGACGGAAGCACCGGATGGCAACCATTCCACTGACCCTGACAGGACCTGCGGATAAAGGCAACTTCGAAACGAACTGGGAAGGTTCGTGCCTGAATATCCACCTCCTGTCCAATATCGGCCGCAAACGCTCGCACAATGAAGACGGCTGCTTGCTCTGCGCGCCAGAAGATTCAGACGTCCGCGGGCGCAGGGGCGTCTTGATTTGCGTTGCCGATGGCATGGGCGGCGTGCGCGGCGGCGCCTTC
>CAZLBS010000164.1:2717-7423 GCA_964557505.1 uncultured Nitrospiraceae bacterium
AGATGCCTACTATAGCGGCCCTGAGGGAAGCATCCCCGAGCGCCTGTCCGAGGCCGTGCTCCGGGCGAACCAGCGCGTTTACGATGAAGCCGAGCGCAATCCCGAACTGCATGGCATGGGCACCACCATCACCGCGGTCCTCATGTTGTCCGACGTGGCCTACATCGCGCACGTCGGCGACAGCCGCCTATACCTCCACCGCAAAGGCCATGGGCTGCATCAGGTGACCGAGGACCATTCCCTGGTCGCCGAGCAAGTGCGCAACGGCATCATCTCGGAAGACGAAGCGCGCCATCATGCCTTGAAGAATCTCATCACCCGCGCCGTCGGCACCAAGCGGGCCGTGGATGTCGATTTGCTCGCCTTCCATGTAAAGGCCGGCGACACCATCTTGATTTGCTCTGATGGCCTCGCGGGAGTCGTCGCGGAAGACGACATTGCCCAGAGCCTTGAAGGCGGCAACCTTACGGGCGCCGGGCGGCTCTTGCTTGGCAAGGCCTTGGAAGCGGGCGGGCCAGACAACGTGACAACCGCGCTGGTGCGGGTGACGAAACAGCCGCCTCCCGGGCACATACAGCCAGGGGCCCACGTTGTGGCTTCACTCAACGGCGGCCTGTTCTCACGTCTTCGAGATTTCTTTTCGGGCTAAGTGCAACCGCGTGAGCTTATCTCCCTCGTCTCTTCCACGCGCGTTCGCGGCGCGCATAGAACGGATCGCTTGCCGATGCCATCGACCAAGAACAGTGTGACGCCCCGTGCCTTGAAGGGCACGCAGGACCTGCTCCCCGAGGTGATGATTCCGCGGCTGAGAGCCCTGCGTGCAATCGAAGATGTGTTTCTCCTGCACGGCTTCAGCCCGATCGAAACCCCCGTCCTCGAACACCTCGACGTCTTGCTCGGCGCCGGCGGCGAAGAAACCAACAAAGAACTCTTCCGGATGGAGTCGCCCGAAGGCGATCCCATTGCCATGCGCTTCGATTTGACCGTGCCGTTTGCCCGCGTCCTCGCGCAATACCCTGACCGCGTGAAGGCCCCATTCCGCCGCTATGCCATAGGTCCAGTCTTCCGGGCAGACAAGCCGGGCCCCGGGCGCTTTCGCCAATTCACCCAATGCGATGCGGACATTGCCGGCACGAAGGGCGTCGTCGCCGACGCGGAAATCATCGGCGTGATGTGCCGCATCATGCAGGCGTTAGGCGTGCCGCGATACCAGGTGCTCATCAACAATCGCCGCCTCATCGACGCGCTGCTGGAAGGACTCGGCATTGCCAGTCCCGCCCGCCAGAAGCATGTGCTGCGCATCATCGACAAGTTGGCGAAAGTGGGCCTCGAGTTGGTGCGGCTCGAACTCGGGCCGGGGCGTGTCGATGAATCGGGCGACCCCATCCCCGGCGCCGAACTTGACGCAGAGGTGATCGACCGCCTGCTCGCCTTCATCGGTACCCAAGCCAATACGCGCGCCGGAATCCTGGACGCGCTGGCAACGGCACTGCCCGAGTCGAGCCTTGCCGAAGAGGCGCTCAGCGAGATGCGAGAACTCGACGCCTACCTCGAGGCCCTCGGCGTCGGCGAGGAAGAGGCAGTCTTCGCGCCATCGCTCGCCCGTGGGCTCGATTATTACACCGGCCCCGTCTTCGAAATGGTCTTGCCGGACGCCCCGCAGTTTGGTTCCGTGATGGGCGGAGGACGCTACGACGGGCTCGTCGAACGCTTCCTCGACCGGCCTATCCCTGCAACAGGCATGGCGGTCGGACTCGATCGCTTGCTTGCCGCGCTCGAACAGCTCGGCCTCGCCGAAACCGCCAGCACAGCCGCACAAGTGCTCGTCTGCACCATGGGCAAGGTACCCTTCGATGCTGCCTTGCGTGTCGCGTCCAACCTTCGTAAAGCGGGCCTTCGCACCGAGATATACGCCGCCCCGAAAAAGCGCATGAAGCTGGGCAACCAACTCAGCCATGCCGACCATTACGGCATTCCCGTCGCGGTCATTCTTGGCGAAACCGAGTACGAACAGGGGCAGGCCGCGGTGAAGGATTTGGTTGCGGGCAAAGAGCAGCGTGAAGGCATTGACGACCGGGACGCATACCGGGAGGCAGGAACGGCCGGACAAACCATCGTCGAACTCGAGCAAATCGCGGATGCCGTCAAGGCCTTGCTGCCCTAAGGCAACAACTCCCCCTGTGGATAACGCGTGGAAAACTGCCGCCAGTTTTCGACAAAATCCAGCATGCGCACTTTTTGGCGCCCAGCCAGTTTCCAATTAGGATGAAGGCAATGCTTCCCGATCTTGAAACGCGCGTCCGTCTCGCGCTCGCCGAAGACCTTGGCGCCGGTGATGTCACAAGCCGTGCGACGGTCGCAGAGGCAAGCCGCTGCAAGGCGCGTGTCGCCGCGAAACAAGATGGCATCCTAAGCGGAATTCATCTGTTTCACTTTGTTTTCACACTTTTGCACCCTGAAACAGCCGTCAAACAGACGAATACGGCAGGGCATGCCTTTGCCAAAGGCGACATCATCACCGAATTCTCCGGCAACACCCGTGCCATCCTAGCGGGGGAACGCACGGCGTTGAATCTATTGCAACGGCTGAGCGGCATCGCGACGCTCACGCGTGCCTTTGTCGACAAAGTCGAGGGGACCGGCTGCCGCATTTGCGATACGCGCAAGACCACGCCGCTCTGGCGGGATGTGGAAAAACAGGCGGTCCTTGATGGCGGCGGACGCAATCACCGGCAAGGGCTTCACGACGCGCTGCTCATCAAGGAGAATCATGTGGCAGCCGCGGGAGGCATCGCGCCGGCCCTTCGACTCGCCCACGAACACCGCTCGCATATGCACCGCATCGAAATTGAAGTGCGCACGGTGGCGGAATTTGCCGAAGCACTGACCCGCAAACCGGATGCCATCCTACTCGACAACATGACGCTCGAGCAGATGCGCGCGTGTGTGGAGCAGGCCAGAGGACTCGGCGTCATTCTGGAGGCCAGCGGCAACATGAGCCTGGAGCGGGTGCGCGATGTCGCGGAGACAGGCGTAGACTTCATCTCTGTTGGCGCGCTCACCCATTCGCCGCCTGCCTGCGATTTGTCGCTGCTGCTCGATGCCGAATAATGCGCGCCCGCCAGAGGACCTCATCCCTCCCGCGCTTCGGACGCGGCATGTAGGCACTCAGATTCTCGTGCTGGCGGAAGCGCCGTCAACGAACGAGATTGTGCTTCGGCGGCCGGGGCATGGCTTGTTGGCCGTGGCCGACAGCCAAACAGCTGGAAGAGGCCGCCACGGCCGCACATGGCATAGCGCGCCGGGCATGGGGGTGTGGATGAGCATTGGCCTCGACAACCCGCCCGAGGGCATCCTCTTCGCAGCCGCATTGGCCGTTCGTGATGGGCTCCGGCCCTGGCTTGCGGCGGACATCAAGTGGCCGAACGACATTCTTTGGAATGGCCGTAAGCTTGCGGGCATCCTCGTCGAACAGCGGGAAAGCCGCACGGCCCTCGGCATCGGCCTGAATGTCAATCACGAGGAGCATGATTTCCCCGAGCCCTTGCGCGGACAATGCACATCGATTCGCCTGGCGCACGGCTCCCGCGTAGAACGGGCCCTCGTCCTCGCCGCCCTTGCCGAGGCGCTTGACCGGCAACTTGGACGGCTCCTGGACGGTGCATTCGCCAGCGTTCACGAAGAATGGGCGGAAACCTGTAATCTTGTCGGAAAGCGGATTCGCCAAGGAACTGTGGAGGGCGAGGTGCGCTGCATTGATCCGCGCGGCGCCTTGCATCTTCACACGTTCGAGGGCGATCATATCGTCCCGTTTGGCGACATTACGGTTGCCAGAATCGACTAAGGGGCGGCGCGCATGCTGCTGGTGGCAGACGTTGGCAATACGCACATGGTGCTCGGGCTGTATGAGGGCTCGACCCTGCGCGCACACTGGCGTGCGGTAACCAAAGACCGCACTGCCGACGAGTTGCGCGTATTCATCGGCTCGCTCCTCCACCAGGAGGGCATCGAGTGGGCCGCTGTTGATGGCGCATGCGTCTCCTGCGTAGTGCCCGCCCTCAACCGCGCCCTCGTTGAAATGTGCGGCACGGCCTTCGGATTTGAACCAATCGTCGTGGGGCCGGGCATCAAAACGGGCCTCGTCATCCAAGTGGATAATCCGAAAGAAGTCGGCGCGGACCGCATCGTCAATGCCGTAGGCGCCATCGACCGGTATGGCGGCCCGATGATCATCATCGATTTTGGCACGGGCACCAACTTTGATGTGATCTCCGAACGTCATGAATGGCAGGGGGGCATCATTTTTCCAGGCATTGGCATCTCTCTGGACGCCCTGTCGCAACGCTGCGCCAAGCTGCCCCATGTGGACTTGGTGCGTCCGCCGGCTGTCATCGGGCGCAATACGATCACGAACATCCAGTCAGGCATGGTCTATGGTTTTGCCGAAATGTGCGATGGCTTGATTGGCCGCATCAGTGGGGAGATGGGCGCCACGCCCACGGTCATCGCGACCGGCGGCTATGCCGAGTTGATCGCCAGCGCCGCCACGCGCATCGACCATGTCGATCCCTATCTCACGTTGCATGGGCTTCGGCTGCTGCACGAAAAAAACGCGCCGGTGGCAGCCACGTGAGCGGTTCCGTGCGCGTATGGACGGCAGCCTGGACTGCAGCCCTGTTCTGCTGCGGCTGCGGCGAGAGCCTGCA
>CAZLBS010000165.1:0-7398 GCA_964557505.1 uncultured Nitrospiraceae bacterium
TTCCGAAGGCAGGCCTTGCCGTAAAGGCCGCTGGCGGAGTAGTGATGCATCTGCCCATGCCCAGCGGCGGCTACGCACGCTTTCGCGTCGTGGAATCGCAAGTGCTCGCGCCGGCGCTCGCCGCCAAGTATCCCGAAATTAAGACGTATACCGGCCAAGGCATTGACGATCCGGCAGCTACCGCGAGCATCGACATCACCCCGCTCGGGTTTCGCGCCCAGATCATTTCCGGCGGCAAGCAGGCCTTCGTGGATCCATATCTCAAAGATGGCAGCTTGTATGCCGCTTACTCGCGCGAAGACCTGGGCCCGCAGCCGCCCTTTGCGTGCGAAGTCATCGAAGCCGAAGGCGTGATGGCCAAGCAGGCCGTGAGCAAAGCCGCGCGCACGGGGGACGCCCTTCGCACCTACCGCCTCGCGGTTGCCTGCACAGGAGAATACGCCACCTTCTACGGCGGCACCGTGGCCGGCGCTCTCGGCGGCATCACCACCACCTTCAACCGCGTCAGTCAGATTCTCGAATTGGAGTTCACCATCCGTTTCGAGTTGATCGCAAACAACGACCAACTCATCTTTCTCGATCCCGACACAGACCCCTTCACGAACGATGACAAGCGCGTGTTGATTGACGAATCGAAGACGGTCATCGACAGCATCATCGGCCCGGCCAATTACGACATTGGGCACACCTTAGGCACGCGCGGCGGCGGCGTGGCACAGGTTCCTGCCATTTGCGTGAGCGGAAAAGCCCGTGGTGTTTCAGGCACCTCGAATCCGGTTGGCGATGCCTTCAACGTCGATCTCGTGGCCCACGAAGTCGGTCATCAACTGGGCGCCCGGCACACCTTCAACGGTATTCGCGGCAGTTGCTTCTCCAACCGCACGCCCACCAGCGCCTATGAGCCGGGCGGCGGCACGACCATCATGGCCTACGACGGCATCTGCGGCGCCGACAACATCGCCAATGTCAATGACCCTATGTATCACTCGCATAGCCACGACCAGATTCTGGATTGGGTCGATTCCGGCACAGGCGCCAGTTGCGCAGTCACAACGCCTACGGGCAATGCGCCGCCGCAAGCCGAGGCCGGTTTGAACTACACGATTCCAAAACTCACGCCCTTTACGCTGACCGGCTCCGGAAGCGACGCGGATCTCGACACGCTCACCTACACCTGGGAACAGCGCGACCTCGGCGAGCAAGTCGTCTTGGAAGCAAACGACGATGGCATGATCCCGCTTGTCCGGGCCTTTCCCCCTTCGACCGCTCCGACGCGCACCATCCCCCGGCTCGATGTCATCCTGAATCAGGGCAATGTAGACAGCATGTTCTGGGAAAAGTTGCCGGCGGTATCGCGCGCAATGGACTTCCGCTTCACCGTCCGCGATAACGTAGCCGGAGCAGGCGGCTCCGCGACCGATGATATGGTCGTGAACGTCATCGATACGGCAGGGCCCTTCATGGTGACCACGCCGGATGCCTGTGCCGAAATCGATGGCGGAGCCGTCGTCGAGTGGGACGTGGCGAATACCAACCTTCCGCCCATCAGCGCCCTCAACGTCAACATTCTGCTGTCGACCGATGGCGGGCAAACCTTTCCAGTAACCCTCGCCGCCAACACCGCCAACGACGGTTCCGAAGCGGTGACGTTGCCCAATGTGGATACCAGCACGGCCCGGGTGAAGGTGGAAGCCGTTGGCAACATCTTCTTCGACATTTCCGACGAAGACTTCGTCATCGGTACGGCGGGCCCCTGCGGACCCGGCAATCCGCCGCCGCCGGCCCCTCCTGCAAATGACGAGTGTGCCGACGCCATCGAGGTCTTTAAGGACACGCTGTTCAGCGCGAACAACGTGAACGCGACAGGCACGTTTTCGTCGACCTGCGCGCCGGCCGACCTCAATGACGTTTGGTTCCGATACAACGCCGTAGCAACCGAGACCGTTTTCTTCTCGCTGTGCGGCAGTCCGTTCGACACGACCATATCGGTGTTTAGCGGCTGCGGCGGTTTAGGCGCGGAACTCGCCTGCAACGACGACCAATGTGGGTCGCAGAGCGAAGTCAGCCTCGCCGTAGCAGCGGGGCAAGACTACTACATCCGCGTCGCAGGCTACGGCGGGTTGTCCGGGCCCTTCGCGCTGTCCGTCAGTGAGACCAGTTCGACGGGGCCAGGTCCGGCCGTCGAGGATCCGCCCGCCGTAGGCAGCCTCGACTTCTGTTCCGTCTTGGACGACGATAGCCTTCAGCTTGTCATCGACGCCGTCATCGTCGCCCTCGGAGAAGACCTCGGCGATCTGACGGAGGTCCTCCAGCAATTGAGCTGCGCCACCGCCGACATTAACGGACCGGTGTTGGGGGAAGTGCCGACTCCCAACGGCATCTTCGACGAATATGAGCTTGGCTTGGTCGAGGCGGTGTACAACAATCCGCTGGCAGGCGCCGACGGCGGGCCGCCCCACAGCGACACCGTCGCAGCCTTTATCAATAATTATGAATTGATCTATGCCGCGGTGGAGGACGCCCTCGCCGCGTCCGATTTCGAGGGGCTGATTCTACTGCTCAATCCAGACTTTACCCGGCAGGTGGCAACGGTCTTCGGCGGCTTTGCCACGCTTGGCGACCCGGAGACCATCGGCGCCTTGCAAGTGGTCATCGATCTCATCGACGAACTCGGCGTGAAGCCCCCCACGCTCGAACAGTTCGACTTCAGCCAGGCATCGTTCTATGGCCCGGGAGGCGACGCCGATGGCGATGGCTGCACCAACCGTGAAGAATATGAAGCCTTTGGATTCCCGGCAGGCGGAAGTGCTGTCGATTATAGCGACGCTGCTTTCGACGCCTTCCTCACCGCGCCGGTGTGCCAGTGCCCTGGCCAGCCGCTCGAAGTGCAAACCGTGGGCGAGACCGTCCGCAGCGTCCGCGCGGGTCAAAACCTGACCCTTCGCGTCAATGCCTGCAGCGGCTTCGGCAATCCGCAGTACCAGTGGTTCTTCACTCCGGCAAGCGGCGTCAAGCAAGCGCAACCCGTGGGCGGCAACGCCGACACCCTCGTCTTCGATGGTATTGCCCAGAATCAGGCAGGCGAGTACTTCTGCGAGGTCACCGACAGCGTCGACTCAATTAGCTCCGGCGCGTTCACGGTCGAGGTTTCGCCCGGTGTCTCCGTTGCGCACCCATGGTGGTTGGGCATCTTGATCGCCGGCATGATGGCTGCTTGCGCCATCACCTGGCGGAAAGCGGCTATCTCTCAGCCATCGTCTTGAGTCATGCCGGTCCCCCGCGGCGAAGATGCGCGGCCGCGGGGGATTTTCGTTTGCGTCCAGAAAGCGCCAAGCGCTAGCCCGATGCGGCTCCGTCGACATTAGCGACCAAGACGCCGTACTCATTTTTCTCAAGCGCCCGTGGCGCGGACGGCGTCGTATCTTCCTGCGCACAAAGGGCAACGTCGGTTTCCTGACCGATGCCGCGGAGCTTTTCCGCATGGACCGACGAAGCGAACAGCGCCTCGAGTCCCTCCGCGGCAATGCGCGAGGCATAGCGCTCGAACATCTGTGCCCCCTCGCCCACGTCCCCCTGCGAGCGCATGGCCAAATAGACGGCGGCCACCCGGTCTTCCTGCGCCTCGAACTCAGCGTGGCCCGTCAAACCGGCAGGAATCAGCACGATGTCACGCTCGTGGCTCACCGCCGCCTCAAGGACTGCCGCGGCATTCACCGTGCTGCCCATGTAGACTGCATGCGCGCCCCAGCAGGCGACCAGCCGGTTGGCGCCTGTTGTCGTGGTAAAGATGACGTCGCGGCCTCTGGCATGGACCGCGTCTGCCGGGCTATTGCCATGGTCAAAGCCCGTTGGGGGCATGCCGCCCCGCTCGCCATAGAGCAAGGCATGCGGCCATGCCGATTTCGCGCGGCGCGCGTCGTACACCTCTCGGCATACGAGCACCTGTTGCGCCCCGGCATGCAGCAACGCGGCAGCAGTCGCACTCGCCCGCAACGCATCCACTACAACCGCTACGCAATCATGCTCGACGGCATAGGCGCAGCCGGCCTCGCCTTCAATCAGATGCCACTTCATTCCGCCACGCCGCTCCCGGCGCTTTATCGCGCCGCTGTTGACCCGTTCTGGACGATTTCAAACGCATCCACTGCTTCGCCCGCTAGATCATAAGACGTATAGCGCAGCCGGTTTCCGTCCACTTCGATGACCTGATAGGTCGACAATTCCGCGAACGCTTTGGCGGTATGCGGCCGGTCGGCCTGCTCGTAATACTTCGTGCCCGAGACCGACACCACGTATGTCGTTCCTTCACCCGGAGCCGTGGCCGGCTCGCCGCCCTTCAAGGGTTTCGTCCGCAGGTATGCGTGGTCATGCCCCTGCAACGCCAACGCGACGCCGTATCGATCAAACAACGGCGTCCAGTGTTCCCGAATCTCCGGATTGTCCCGGCCAGGTTTCGACGAATAGGCGGGATGGTGATACAAGACGATCGTCCAGGTTTGGCTGTGCTCTGACAGACATTGCTCGAGCCAGTCTCGCTGCGAGGCAGGCGGCACATTGCTGTCGAGCACGATGAACCTGGCATTCGCATAGTCGAGGCAGTAGGCCTGCTCGGGGCGAAGGGCGTCCGGCCCGTTGCGCGGCAGGTCGAACATTTCCAAGTACATCCGGGGGCCATGCCACAAGCTCGTTTCGTGGTTGCCGACTACAGGCACGAGTTGCCTGCTTTCAAGGACGCCTGCACTGCCGGCAAAAAAGAGGTCCCATTCATCCCGGTATTCGCCGCCATCGACCAGATCGCCGGCGATGGCAAAGAAGTCCGCTTCCGGATGGCGAGACGCCGCGGCCTGCATAATCTTGGCCCACTCCCGCAGCCCGTTTTGCGCATCGCCCAAATACACGAATTCGAAGGTGTCGGCATCTTTCGGCGCGGTCTCGAACCGGTACGTCTCGGACCACAGCTCTCCGTGGGCGACCTGATACTCATATGCCGTGCCCGGCTCCAAGCCCTCGAGGCGCACGGTATGCCGGCGCACAAACGGATCATTCACCAGATACGGGTCATCGAGCGTGAACGATTCCGCCTCGACGTGGCGCCATGGGTCTGCCGGCGCCTGCCGGTAGCGTAAAGCGCCCGCCTGCGCATGGCCATAGGTGCGCCATTGAACAGACTGCGTCTGAGACGGATCGCCGCCCCACGTCAGCGTGACTTGGTCGGGGGCCGCAGTCGCCGGGTGATCCGTGAGGCGCACCCGCTCGACGAGCACCGGGTGGTCGTCGAGCACTTCCTGCCCGCCTGTGATGACAATAACCGCCGCCAGAATGGCGGCCCATGGCACGCGCCGCCACAGCGAGGCGGGGGGCTTCTCAGGCGCCTGCACCTTCCGCACAGCGAACCAGCCCAGCGCGGTCAGCAACCCGAACATGCCGAGCACTGTGTGAAGGTCCAGCAAATGCCACTTGGTTACGACCCCGAAGACGCGCCAATCCATTAGCGCGGCATCCGACCCTCGCGCGTAGACATAGAGGTACAGCGCGGCGAGCCCGGAAATGCCCAAGCTCCAGACAGTCAACCAGCCCATCAGGCGTGAAAAAAAGACTTTCGTCGATTGCCACATATACGGCTCCAAGAAGCGAACAGGCCCACTCGTAGAGCCCACAATCCTATGCCCATCGGACTCGCAGTATCAACGTGACGGCAGGGTCAACGAACACCCGAGCTATCTTTGGCATCTATGTGCTCGGCGGAAGCTTGAAACACAGCCGCTGGGCTGATGCTCCCCCACTGGGGTACGGCGCCCTGACCATACGCCGCCACAATCGCGGCTTCCGCACGCGAGCGCAGCGCTTCCAACTCCTGGCGCTCCGAAGCGCTCCAGGCCAAATCGCCCTCCTCATGCAGGGCGCGCCACGCGGCATAATGCGCCCGCAGCAGCTGCCCCGCCTCCAAATTGCGTTCAATGCAATCGCGGTAGTAATCCCGAAATTGCTGGGCAAGCGGCAGTCCCAGCGCATCCACCGCAGGCTGAAGCGATTGCACATGACGTCCAAGCAAATACGCCTTCAACTCCGCGGCTTGCTGGTCAGCCAGCGTCATCAAAACGAGCGCCCGCTGCTGCACCCAGGGCCCCTGCTCGCCGGATGCATCTGCCGCCCAGCCTGCCAAGCTGGGCTGAATGGCCTCCAAATAGTGTTCAGCCGCCTGAAGCGTGCGGGTATCCGCATCGCGTCTTGCTTGCCAGTATCCGCCCCCGGCGCCTGCCAGCAACAGGATGGCGGCAGCGAGGGCCATCAACGCCGCGCTGGTTCCAGGACGCGCCGCGATGCGGGCCCCCGTCCGGCGAATCCATCCAGGCCGGTATGCACTCAACGGCGCTCCCGCCGCATAGGCCTGCAACTCCTGCTCCAAAGCTTGGGCGTCGCGGTACCGTTCATCTGGATGCGCCGCAAGCGCCTTCATACAAATGGCATCCAATTCCGGCGGCACCCGCCGGTCGCAGTCGCGCGGGCGCACCTGCACGCCGGCCAAAATCTGATCTCGAATTTCCGCCGGGTCCTCTGCTGGAAAGGGGTGATGGCCGCAGAGCATTTCGTACAAGACAATGCCCATCATGAAGACGTCGCTGCGGCAATCGGCCTCCCGGCTCCGGCCGCTGGCCTGCTCAGGCGACATGTAGGCGGGGGTCCCGATGATCATGCGGGCGCGGGTAAGGCGCCCTTCCTCCTCGGCCTGTCCTTGCAGTGTCTTGGCCAATCCCCAATCCAAGAGATGCACTTCCCCGTGCTCGCCCACCATGATGTTGGAGGGCTTGATGTCCCGGTGGATGATGCCCTGTGCATGGGCATGGGCCAAGGCGCCGCAGACTTTCTCGAAAATGTCGACCAGCTTTGCACGCTCCTCATTCCGGCCCATGTCGGTGATGCGCCAGCACTTCAGCAACTCACGGAGCGTGGAGCCGCGCACAAGGCGCATGGCATAGAAGGGCATGCCATTCGGCAGGGCGCCGCGCGCATACACCGGGGGCACGGCAGGGTGGTCCATCCCGGCAAGCACTTCGGCTTCGTGAAAGAACCGGCGGCGGTCTTCCTCGTCGATGGCGCCGCCCTTTTTCAGCAGCTTCAGAGCGACAGGGCGGCTCAGTTCAAGATCACGTGCGGCAGCGACGACCGCAAGGGCGCCTTCGCCTATGATGTCTTCGATGCGGTAGCGCACCTCTGCCGATGCTGGCGCCACTGGGATACTGCCGGGAGCAGGCGTTCCGCCAGACATGTATGGGCCTCCTGTCGTTCTGGCGCGCGCCCGCGCCGGGACCACGGCATAGCGGTATAGTAGCAGGCAAACGCAAGACCCGCCTTGCAACGGGTCGCAAGACCCGCCAAACTCGTAGGCCTGCGCGATTG
>CAZLBS010000166.1:0-5150 GCA_964557505.1 uncultured Nitrospiraceae bacterium
CCATGCATGGAGCCGCTTGCGCCCGGCGGCGTGGCGGCGGCTCCCGGCGTGCTGGCGGCGCCCCCTGGCCTCGGGCCGCCCAGCAAGTATTCGGGGGGATTGTAGGTGGCGGCAGCTTGGGCGCCAATGACATACGTCCTCCCGGCTTGCGGCTGGTTTGGTTTCGCCGGGATGGTCAACGTCGTTCCGTCAACGAGGTGTGCCGCGATATTAATGGATGACACGTCGGCCTGCTCCGTAGCGCCGCCTGCCCGGTCGATCAAGTCCTGCACACGCTTGCCCGGCGGCATGTCATACAAGCCCGGCGCTTCTATGGCCCCTTGAATGGCAACGCGTAAATCCGGCGCACCGTCCGGTTGCCGCTGGCTGATGCCCGTGGCTGGCAACGCATCCTGTGAAGCCGCTTCCACGGTTGGCTCAGGCGGCGGCGAGATTTCGGAAGGATTCTCCTCCACCTGCGCGCCGCTTGGAGCCATCGCTGGGGCGGGCGTACGCATCAAATAAAGCGAAAAGGCGCCAAGCAAGATGGAAGCTGCAAATGCGAGCAGCACCACCTGTTCGCGGCGGGTCATCATTCGGTTGAGCACAAGCCAACTCCCATGCGCAGTAGATGGCATCACCCTAGGCGCAATGCTATCACATCACGCGGCACGATCATGGCGTTGCCGCCTAGACCCTCTGCCTGCTAGGTTGCGGACCTGGCCCGTGGACCAATCGCGTTTACAAGTGCAAGGGGGGTGCGGCAGGGATGCAAAAACATTTGCTGGTGACAGGAGGCATGGAAGAGGCGCTGACCTCAAGTGAAGAGGCCGTCAAACGCCTTGAAGCGGCCGGCATCTTTCCCGCCGCCGCGCCGCCTTCCGGCTCTTCTGCGCCGCCCAACACCGTTGGGGTGCTTGCATCGCAGCTCGACGCCGGTTGCCTCGCCGTAGTGCTTGGAATCGGCGAACGGCACGACGCCCTCACCATGCTTTTGGCCCGGGCGCTCGGTGCTCGCGAGAGCCATCCCGAAGGCAGCGCGGAGCGGCTGCTCGCGCACGCGGAGCGCTTCGCGGATGCGCTCAGCCTCCCGAATGAAGACCGCCTTTCCTTTGAACGCGGGGTGTTGCTCCATGACATTGGCAAGATGCGTCTCTCCAATGAATTGCTTCTGACGAAAGCGCTCCTCACCCACGAGGAATGGGAAGAGATTCGCTGCTATCCGGCACGCGGCGCCGGGATCTGCCAGGAGACGCCCGGCCTCGAAGATATCGAACCCATCGTGCGCAATCATCAAGAGTGCTATGACGGCACCGGCTATCCAGAAGGACTCGAGGGCGATGCTATTCCCAGGCTGGCGCGGGCGGCCCGCCTGGTCATTGTCTACTGCGCGATGACCAGTCCCCGGCCTTACCGCAGCGGGCATGCCAGCGAGGATGAGGCCAAGGCCTTCATCGAATCGGAACTCGGAAAGCACTTCGACCCGGCGCTCGGCCGAGCGTTTCTGGACAATCAGGTTGGACAGCCGCCCCGTGCAGGCAACACCGCATAATCCAGGCCTTACGCGCGCCAACGCCGCCTTCATCCGAGCAACGCCTTTTGCACCGCCGCGAAACGGTTGTTTATAGTTTCGCCGCGCAACAAGATACGGGCACCAGAATGGGGCGGACTAGACGCCAGCAGGCTGCAGGCTGGCCACCGGAGTTGTGAGGGGTCCGGCATTCTTGCGCCACGCGCGGAGCGAGCCGTGCCGGCAGACGCTTGCGCTTCGCGGGGAGTACTACGCAGTGATTGAGCGACTGGCGATTCTTGGCGGGAGCAGTGTCTACATCCCTGAGTTGGTCCAGTCCATCGTTTCGCACAATGTGAACGTGCAAGAGATCGTCTTGCAGGGCCAGGAAGGGCGAAAACTCCCCATCGTAGGCGGCTTCTGTCAGCGTTTGCTGAACCGCAGCGGCTTTCCCTCAAAGGTGCATACGACGACTGACATTGCCGAGGCGGTGTCGGGCGCCAAGTATGTGTTGAACCATGTCCGCGTAGGCGGCATGAAGGCGCGCATGCGCGATGAAAAACTGCCGGTCAAGCTGGGCATGGTCGGCAACGACACCCTCGGCGCCGGCGGCATCGCCAATGCGTTGCGCACCCTTCCGGTCGTGCTGCACGCGGCCGCTGAAATCGAGCGCGTCAATCCCGAGGCCACCTTCATCAACCTCACCAATCCCATGGGCATCGTCATGGAGGCCTTGGTGAAGTGCAGCAAGTTGAAGGCGGTGGGCATCAGCGACTTGCCCGGCATGTACATTCGCCGGATCGCGCGCATGCTAAGGCTCGACCCCAGCCATCTCCGCGTCGATTACGTTGGTCTGAATCACATGGGTTGGATTCAGGACATTCGTGAAAGCGACGAAAGCCTGATGCCGCGGGTCATCGAACTGGCGCTTGAAGAGGAAGACGGCGAGTTCGACAAGGACCTTGCCGAACTGTTCCGCATGATCCCGACCCGCCACGTCAGCCTGTATTTTCACCAAGATGAAGTGGTGAAGCAGCAGAAAACCACCGAGCGCCTGCGGGCCGAGATTCTCTATGAGGCGGAGCAACAGATTCTCAAGCTCTATGAAGACGAAACGCTCCATGAGATTCCCGAAATCACCCGCCAGCGCAACGCCGTGTGGTACGAAGAAACGATTGTGCCCCTCATCATGGCCATGGAAAACGAAGAGCCGACGCAATTGATTTGCTGCGTCCGCAATGACGGGGCCATCCGGGATTTGCCCGAGGCATGCAGCGTAGAAATTCCCGTCAGCGTGAGTTCCGCGGGCATTGAGCCACGGCGCGTCGGCAACTGCCCGCGGTTCCTCAAGGGATTGTTCACCACGGTAAAGGAGTGCGATCGCCTCGTGGTCGAGGCGGTGCGTCACAAGTCATATGACTTTGCGCTGCAGGCCCTTACGATCAACCCGTTGGTCCCCTCCATCAGCACGGCGCGAAAATTTCTTGATCGAATCGTCCAAGAAGACCATATTGAGTTGCACTAAGCGGGGCATGCGGGGC
The DNA here is from genome assembly GCA_964557505.1 of uncultured Nitrospiraceae bacterium. Taxonomy (GTDB): domain Bacteria; phylum Hydrogenedentota; class Hydrogenedentia; order Hydrogenedentales; family CAZLBS01; genus CAZLBS01. Next base: position 3,031 of record CAZLBS010000166.1, read on the forward strand.
GCGGGCGCCCATGTCCGAAGACGTCTGGGAGAGCGCTTGTCATGGCCATGAGAGGGATGACGTTGGCAGTAGGGCTGTTCATCGCAGCCGCTGCTGCTTGGGGTCAAGTGCCGATAACGGGTGTAAGCGGGGTGAACTTGACGGACATCGAGGGGACCTCGACGCTGGTCACCGTCGTCTTGAATCCGTCAGGAGCTGAGGATCCCAATTGCACGGTGGTAGACGTGGGGCCGAACTATGTCAGCGTCGTCGCCGCGACGGGCGAGCGCAACGCCTATCTCTTTACGGATATTCGCGAGATACGGGTGCAGGGCGAAAAGTTGGATGTGGAGCCCTTTCAGCTTGATGCCAACCGCCCCCTGAATGACGAAGACCAGGCGGTGGTTGATGCGGCGCTGAGCCAGGCCCGCGAGATGTTCGAGAACGCCACGACGGATCAGCAGTTGCGCATGGACGCTGCCGGGCTCGTCGCCATGCAGGGCGATGAGGATGCGCTCCAGCACCTGACTCAATTGGCCGCTACCAATGATCTCCAAACCTCATTGGAGGCCATCTTGCGGCTATATACCGCGGGCGAAGACATCCGCCAATACGAAGAGATCAAGGAGGGCCTTGAATCGGGAATTCGCGTGGTGCGCCGCTTGGCCTTGACGCTGGCAGGATTCACAGGCGATCCGCAGTATCTGCGTGAAGTGCGGCGGGCGGCAGAAGACCGGATTGCGCAGTTGAATGCCCCCGCGATGATCGCGCTCGCGCGCATCGGCGACCGTGAAAGCGTTCCGTTGCTTATCGATAACCTGGGTTCCGCGAACAATGAGACGAGCATCGCCGCGCGGGAAGCGCTGGTCATCTTAGGCGGCTCGGATGTCATTGCCATGCTGAAGGAACGCCTCGACGCAGCGACACGGCTCGAGCGTTTCCGGGTCATTTCGACGCTCTATCTCCTCGGAGATCCGCTGGGCGAGCGCTTCTTGGAAGATGTCGTCGACACCGTGCCGACGCTTGCCCAGCCGGCCTCGATCATTCTCGCGGGCCAGGGACAATATGACGCGCGCGTGCGCATCACGGAGTTCTTGAGCCAGCGCTTCGAAGGCGACCTCGAGACGTACCGGTGCCGCGCCGAGATGGCTGGCGCCCTCATGAAAGGCGGCGACCGCAAGAGCATCGCGGTTTTTCAAGATCTCTTGCGTGCCGAACAGCCTGAAGCGCGAACGTTTGCACTCATGGTCATTGCCACTTTGGAACAACGGAATTTGCTGACGATCATCAGGCCTGCCATCGATGATGCCAGTTTGCGCGTCCAATTGCGGGCAGCCCAGGCAGCCGTCGCGCTGGCCAATCCCGGCTTTAGCGAACGCCTCGAGCGCAGCTTATATGATGTACAGTTTTCGGGTAATTGCGATATTTAGCGGACGAGGAGCAGCAGGGTTATGCCGGTTGCCAATGAAGCGTGTTTGCATGTGTATATCGAAGGGCGTGTCCAGGGAGTAGGGTTTCGCCAAAGCTGTTGCGATGAAGCCCGGCGTCATGGGCTTGGCGGCTGGGTGCGCAACCTCCCCGATGGCCGCGTCGAGGCCGTTTTCAAAGGCCCCAAAGATCAAGTAGATGAGATGCTGGCGTGGTGCAGGCGCGGCCCTGGCCCGGCGCGCGTCGATCGCGTGGTCCCCGATTGGCAGCCGGCCGAGCGTGCGCCACATACGTTTTCGGTGCGGTAACCCTTCTGACGGGAATGCGCGCCAGCCGCTACGCTCTTCGCAGCACCCAGATCATTTCCGCGCTCTTCCGGGTGAAGGGGGAGGCATCGAAGTCGCCAAACAAGGCTTCGACGGCAAAACCCGCACGGTGCACCAGGTGCTCGAACTCCCGCTGCGTGGTCCAATAGCGTGTCAGCGGAAGCCGAATGGTCTCGAGGTGTTGCCCGCCGGCGCGTTGTATTTCCAATTCGTGCCATTCATCCAGCCGCTGCGCGTACTCGTCGTAGCTGCCCGTTACGTAATGGCTGAGGTAGCTTCCGTCGTCGAGGGCATAGGTTCCCGCTCCATAGCGGCGCGGCTGGTCTTGGTTGGCGAGAGGCGCAATAGCGGAAGGCCGGGCGGCCCAGACGTTGAGCATCGCCCGGC
>CAZLBS010000166.1:5160-7396 GCA_964557505.1 uncultured Nitrospiraceae bacterium
CCCGGCCATTCGGCGCGAGATGGTCTCGCACGCATGCCAGGCAACCGAGCTGGCCGCCGCCGGGGTCCGCATGCATGAACGTTCGATAGGCCAACACGATCAGGTGGTACTGCTGGCGCAACGTGAAGTGCGTCATGTCTGCCTGCACTAGATGAAGCGTTCCGCTGAGAGGCGCGGCCAGCTCCGCGCGTTCCTGGCATATGGCAAGCATGGCCTCAGCGTGGTCGAGGCCCGTCACGTCGGCGCCGCCCATTGCCATGGGGATGGCCAGGCGCCCCGTGCCGCAACCGAGTTCGAGCACGGGGCCATCCGCGCGCATGGCCTGGCCGATGTAGAATTCGGCTTCGCCTGGCAAGCCCTGGTTAAGCAAGTCATAGTATGGAGCCCAGGCATCATACTGCGGCGAAGGTTTGGTCATGGCGAATCAGGCTTTTCCGGAGGCTGCCGCAATCGCTTCCAACTCTTGCCAGCGCGCGTAGAGGGTGTCCAACCCGGCCCGGGCTTCCTCATAGGCCTCCAAGGCCGATTGCACCTCCTGATGTTCCCGTTGATAAAAGTTGGGGTCGTGGATGATTTCCGACAAGCGCTCGAGTTCCTCGTCGGCTTGCTCGATAGCCGCTTCCATGCCCGCGAGTTCTTGCTTTTCCTTATACGTCAGCCGGCGCGGGCGCTCTTCCGCGGCGGCCTTCTGGTCATATTTCGAGGCCTGTCCCCGGCTGGCTGCGTCATCTTCCGTTGACGCCTCGCGCCGTTCGCAGAACAGCCGGTAGTCCTCATACGACCCGGTGACGAGTTCAAGCGTGCCCCCTTCTTCAAAGACCAGCAAATGGGTGCAGACGCGATTGAGAAAATAGCGGTCATGGCTTACGACCACGACACAACCATCGAAGGCGCGGAGCGACTCTTCCAGCACGCGAAGCGTGGGCAAGTCGAGGTCATTGGTTGGCTCGTCCAGGATGAGCACGTTGCCCTCGCCGAGCAGTTTCTTGGCGATGTCCAACCGATTGCGCTCGCCGCCGCTCAGGGCGCCCATGGCCATTTGCGTCACGCTGCCGTCGAAGAGGAAGCGCTCGAGGTAGCCAGGCACATAAACTCGCTTCCCGCGAATCTCCAAGTGGTAGGCGCCGCCGGAGAAAAACTCCAGCACCGGCATGTCAGGGTGGACATCTTCGTGCTCTTGGTCCACATAGAGCATGCGCGTCGTTTCCCCGGTTTTGACCGTGCCGCTGTCTGGGAGTTCGCGGCCCATCATGACGCGCAGGAGCGTCGTCTTGCCGGAGCCATTGGGGCCAATCACCCCAATCCGCATGCCCCGCTGCAGGGAAAACGTCAAACCTTCGAAGAGCGTGCGGCCTGCGATGCGCTTCGAGACGCGGTGCAGTTCAAGCACGCGCCTTCCCAGGCGCGGCGCGGGCGGCAGGTCGAAGGTCATCTCCGCAGGCGTGCCGCCGCCGTCGTCTTCCATCATGGATTCAGCGCGCTGCGTGCGTGCCTTCTGCTTGGTGCCGCGCGCTTTCGGCATGCGCCGCAGCCAATCGAGTTCGCGCCGGATCATGCGTTGGCGGTTTGTCTCCGTGCGCGCAGCATGCTCGGCAAGCGTGGCTTTCCGCTCGAGATACTCGTCGTAATTGCCCGGGTAAACGGAAAGCTGGGCGTTCTCGATCTCCGCGATGCGGGTGGCAATGCGTTCGAGAAAGAAGCGGTCATGCGTCACGAAGAGGCACGTGCCTGAATAGCCCATCAGAAACTGTTCCACCCATTCGATGCTGCGGACGTCGATGTGGTTGGTGGGCTCGTCAAGGATGAGCAAGTCTGGATGCTGCAAGACCGCCGAAGCAAGGGCGACGCGGCGCCGTTCGCCACCTGACAATTGCTCCACGGGCCGGTCATGCGGCGGCAGGGCCAGGGCGATGTCGACCCGTTTGAGGTCTTCATCGAGCGACCAAGCGCCAGCCAGTTCGAGTTGGTGTTGGGCTTGCTCCAACTCGCCCGCGGCCTTCTGATGATCCGGATGCTCATGCGGGGTGTCTGCGAGACGCTGCGTGAGGGCCGCGTGCCGCTCGAGCAGCGCCCGCGTATCGCGAACCGCGTGCGCCAACACGCCTCCAGTCGTTTGGCCTGGAGCATATTCGGGCTGTTGGTCCAGCATGGCAATGCGCAGCCCTTGGCGCGCCGTCACCTCGCCTTGGCCTGGCGGTTCCGTGCCGGTGATGATGCGCAACAGCGTCGATTTGCC
>CAZLBS010000167.1:0-3447 GCA_964557505.1 uncultured Nitrospiraceae bacterium
GGCAAGACGATACCGGCCAAAGTAAGATCAGCAAATGGCTTGACAGGCAACGGAGGAGGTGCGGCAATGGCAGGCAGTACCGGCGCGATACAAAGCAATGGCATTGGACCGATTGTAGCCCAGAGTCTCGAGCAGGCCCAGCGCACGGCTCCGGAATTGCTTCAAGAAGCTCAGGAGTCAGCGCAGCGTGGTGCTGGCTGTCCGCACCATTCTTCTCGCGTCGCAGCAGTTCGATACGGGCCAAGTTTTCGACCAGAGCGCCTAGCCGCTATGCGGCATGCGGCCTAAAAGCGCCCGCCATACTGGGCGATAATGTCCGCAAACTCCTCGTAGCCCATCAGATTGGCCAAGGCCAGTGGCGTCATCCCGCCGGTGAAGCGGTCTCGTGCATTGGCATCGGCGCCGTTTCGGAGCAGAAGCCTCGCGAGATCCTCTCGCCCGTTGATGGCCACCCAATGAAGTGGGCGCAATCCTAGGTGGTCGCTGGCGTTCACATCAGCCCCCGCATGGACAAGCGTCCGCGCGGTATTGAAATGGCCTTGGCGAACGGCCTTATGTAAAGGCGTTTCGCCGCGGGCATCAGGCTCATTCGGGTCAGCGCCGCGCTCGAGCCGGCCCCGCACTACCTCTTCAATGCCCCACAACGCGGCCCGTTGAAGCGCCGTGTCGTCATTCGGCCGGGCTGGCGAATCGTGTTCTTCCTCTTCGACCACCACCTTCAAAAGGCTCCGGTGGCCGCATCGCATGAGGCGGCTCATGGGCGTCTCGCCGTGCATATCCATTGCATTGAGCCAAGTAAGGCGCACGTATTCGCTCCTCGAAAGTGACACTTGCTCTGCCAAGCAGAACGCAGACCGCGTGCCATCTGAGCGACATACGTTCCCAAATTGTGCGGCGAACCATAACGCGTTACGTGGAGCGGGGTTGTATAGCGGACACACCCAGCGGACGAGCGGGTAGCAGCGGCTTCAACAGCGTTGTCTCCGGTGGGAAACGGCAGGTGCAGATCGACGAAAAGCGGCTAATCCGGCGGAAATTCGGCAGCCGGCTCGTCGGCTTCGGCCGTCTCCGATGTCGGCTCGGGAAGGGGAGGGCGGCGGACCGCAATGATCTTGCCCTTAAAGACGTCCAGCACGGCTGCCACCGTGGGGTCTTTAAGCAGGCGCGCGGCCTCCTCTTCAGGCACGCCCGGGTGTGTGCCATGGCTGCGGGCTTTTGAAGGCGGCGCGCCCGCAACGCTGTCCGGCGGAGCCGCTTGCTGCAATGCAAAATCATGGACATTCTCGACGCAGCGCCGGAAAAAATCCCGTACGTCGTCAGCGCCGGTAACGCTCGACAATTGGTCCCATGTCAAGGCATGGCCGGGCGGCGCCTCGAGCGTCAGAATGCCCTCATCCCGGCTGACGGCTTTTGCCGATGCGAGGGCGATGCCGAGCTTCAAGCTGATGCGCTTGTCTTCCTGCGCCTCCGCAATGAGGCGCTGCCACTCCCCATCGAGATTCTCATCTGGAAGGGTGACCCGCGCTTTCTTGGCGGCCTCTGCCGGCTGCGGGCCGTGCGGCGCTGGCAGAGGCTCAGGAGGGTTTGGCGCGCCAGACGCACGCTCGGCCGCTAGCGGAGCCGTGCCGGGCGGGGCATTGGCCGGCGCCTTGTGCGCAACTGGAGACCCGGAATCGCGCTGGCCGGTGCCACCGGCGCCGAGCTGTACAAGCTTCTCCATCACCGTGTCTACGCTGACTTCGCTTGCCACTTTGGACAGCCGAATCAGCAGCGTTTCCAGGGCAATCCGTGGGGCAAGCTGCATATCGAAATCGCGCTTGAAGAGTTCGGCGAACTGCTCGACCAGGCGAATGAGTTCGGTCAGGCTGAACCGTTGCGCCCGGAAATGCAGGGCCTCCAATTCCTCGGGCGGAAGGGGCAACAGCTTGGATGCATCGTCTCCCGCCGTCTTGCACACCAGCAGGTTGCGGTAATACCGCAGAATCTCTTCCATGAACTGAGGGAGATCCTTGCCGCTGACCGACACATCCTCGACAATGGCAAGCTGCTTGGAAACATCTTTCGCCAACATGGCATCGCAGAGCTCGTGCAATACCTTCCAGTCGACCAAGCCCAAGACCTCGTACACCGCCTGGTACGTGATCGCCTCGCCGCAATATGAAATCACCTGGTCAAGGATGCTTTCACTATCGCGAATACCGCCATCGGCCGCACGGGCAATCGCCTGGATGGCTTCTGTCTCGTACGAGATTCCCTCCGCTTCAAGGATATTGACAAGAAGCTTCTCGAGGTCCGCTATGCCGGCGCGCCGGAAATCGTGCCGTTGACACCGCGATACAATGGTCGCAGGCACCTTGTGCGCCTCCGTCGTCGCCAGGATAAAGACGGCATGCGACGGCGGCTCTTCGAGCGTCTTCAGCAGCGCATTAAACGCGCCCGTCGAGAGTTGGTGCACTTCATCGATGATGTAAATCTTATAGCGCGAACGTGACGGAACCAGCTGAACGTTCTCGCGAATCTGCCGCACATCGTCGACGGAATTGTTCGAGGCCCCGTCAATCTCAATGACATCGATGCTGTTGCCCCGCGCGATGGACTGGCAGTTGTCGCAGGTCAAGCAGGGATTCGGCGTCGGCGTTTCGAACGATTCACAGTTCAGCGCCTTTGCGAGAATGCGTGCCGACGTCGTCTTGCCGATGCCGCGGGACCCAATAAACAGAAAAGCGTGTCCAAGCCGGCCTGCGGCAATGGCATTCTGCAACGTGCGGGTGATGTGCTCCTGACCCACCACTTCTTCAAAGGTCTGCGGGCGGTATTTCCGCGCGAGGACAAGATACGGTTCGGCAGCCATGCTTTTCCTTCGGAAATGGATTAGCCGTGAAAGCGCCGGGGCGCGCGCATTTGGGGACCGGGACACCTGCAGCACACGAGAAATACCGCCTACGGCTGCTTCCGTCAGGACCTGACCGGGTTTGGCAGCCACTCGTTGCGCAGGGCCCGGCCCTCAATTGCGCGCGCCCGAGCGTACCCTTTAGCTTGCCACGCAGCCGACGCGCCGGTCAACACGTTCATTTGCCTATTGCCGCCCAAGGCCCGAGCAAAGCATACTAAGGGAGCAGAAACACTGGGGGATCTGCTTGATGAGCACCGCTGAGGCAGGCACGCGCTTCGCGAGAGCAAAAGAGTTGTATCAAGCCGGCAGTTGTAAAGAGGCGCTGCACTTGCTGAACGGCTTGTTGGCCGAGCACCCCGGCGATGCCCGGTTGTGCTTGGCGAAGGCGCGCTGCCTTGTTGCGATGGGAAACCGCGAAGCCGCAATCTCGCTCTGCGAAGATGTGTTGAGCGCCCGGGAGCATCCGCGCACCCGCGCCTTTCTCATCGAATTGCTGAACAACGAAGCAACAGCCCGGGAACCCATGCTGTTGACGCCTGCGCCCAAACGGTCCC
>CAZLBS010000167.1:3457-7389 GCA_964557505.1 uncultured Nitrospiraceae bacterium
GCTTCGCCGTCTTGATGACAGCCGGTGTTGCTGCAATATGGTGCGCGTTCCATCTCCGCGGCGTGTTTGTTCAGCAAGCCTTCGTCAAGGCCGCCAACGCCGCCCACTCGGTGCAAGCCGTAGGCGCCCAGGAAGCGCTTCTGGAGAAACGTCAGGCGGCCCGCGTACAACAGGAACGGCTCGAGGCGGCCCGCGTCGCATGGGAGCAGACCCAGCCCGGCTACCGTTGGCCACCGGAGGAATGGCTCGAAGACGCAGGCAACGCCAAGCCTTTTGAAAAACCCGGCATCTATTGGCAAGTGCCCAGCCTGACGGACCATCCCTTCACCTACAACATATACCTGCCTCGCGCTTATGACGACAGCGCGGATGCTCGCTTCCCGTGGCTGACCATCAGCCATCCTGGAAGTGAAATCGATTTCTTTGGCCTCGAAGAATGGGCCGAGCGGAACGATGTAATCCTCATCGTCATGAATGACAGCAACAACGGCAACTACGAGCGCAACGGAGTTGTGCAGGACGCAGGCCTGTACACCGCCGGGCAGCTGCTGCGCCTTGACATGCAGCGCGGCATTGCCCTCGGCTCCAGCGGCGGCGCCCGCACATCCTGGGACATGGTCAACCGCTACCCCGCGCACTTCATGGGTTTGTGCATGATTGCATACGGCGCCGGGGACGGCCCCATGACGCCCCGCCACGTCCGCCTCGGATTCATTCACGGCGATGAGGACTTCAATGCACCCTACGTTCGAAAAGCTGTGCCAAGGCTGATGCGCAATGGCCGCGCCGTGTTGCACTACGAATTCCCAGGCGGGCACGAGGCAGGCCCGCTCGCTCTGCGCGAACGCGTGCTCGACTGGCTCTTGACCGGAGCTGCCTGACGCGCGTTAGGTGCGCGTCACGTACACGATTAGGTCGCCCGCCTCGATGAGCGGCAGTTCGTCCACTTCGTAATTCTTCCCGCGCCGGAAGAGCCGCACTACGCCAATGCCCTCGAGTTCTTTGGGATGCTTGCCGGCCTCGTCAGGAGTCACCAAGCGTTCGTCCATATGAATAAGCCCCCGAACCGACATCAATTCCTGCATGGTGTCGACGAGGTGCGGCTGGCGCGTCGCGGCCGCCATGATGGTCCCGCCCGATTCGGTCGGCGAGACAATCACGTTTGCGCTGCTGCGCTCGAGAAGCTTTTCATTCTCCCCTTCGCAACACATGGCAATGATGGTGATCTTTGGATTGAGGTCCCGGGCGGTTAGGCATACGAGCACCGACGTATCATCCCGTCCAGGCGCCACAAGCAAATAGCTCGCCCGGTCAATTGCCGCGGCGGCGAGGCTTTGCTCTCGCGCCGGGTCTGCCTGCAGGGCAACGAGCCCCATCTCCTCGGCCTGTTCAAGATGTTTTTGGTTCGTCGAGAGGACCGCAATCTGGCTGCCCGGCGTACCCTGCTCGAGCAGTTCCCGCGCGGCGGACTGCCCCGCCGCTACAAAGCCCGCGATAATGATGTGTCCATCCAATTGATCGATAGCACGCTGCATCTGCCAGTCCCTCCGCAGGCGGTACTCAAAAAATTCATATGCCGTGCCAATAAACGTGAAGATGATGATGAACCGAATCGGCGTCAGAAGGATGACATCGGTGAGGCGCGAGAAGGTCGTCACCGGTACAATGTCGCCATAGCCGACCGTCGTCACCGTGATGATCATGTAGTAGACGCAGTCAAGAAACGACGGATGCTTGCCGGTTTGGGAGTCGATGAGGCCGCCTTCCAACCACACGACGACTACGGCGAAGGTGATGAGGCCAAAGACAAACGCCCCCCGGCCAAGCACAGTGCGCAAACTCGGCGGCGCTGGCGTCATATACAAGCGGGGACGGCCCCTGCCCCCTTCAAAGGAAAAGTTGCTCATGCCCCTGCAGTTCGTCTTTCTAGCGGCATGCTATTGCGCGGCCATCTATGTCTCGTCCGCCAATCCGGATCCGTCCCTGCCGGACCCCGGCATCCCGCATATCGACAAAGTTTATCACGCCATTCTATTTGGCGGCTTGTGCGCGATTGTCTCCTTGGGGATGCGCAAGGCAGCCGCGCCGCCCTCCTGCCTTGCGCAATGGCTGGCTCCTATCGCCTTCGCCAGCGCCTATGGTTTAAGCGATGAAATCCATCAAGCCTTCGTGCCAGGCCGCACCTTCGACATCCTCGACTGGACGGCCAATACCGCCGGCGCATGCGCCGCGCAAATCGTCCTATGCGGCTGGCATTGGCGCATTCCAATCAAGTGAACGCGTGCAGCCTATGCGCCTGCCGGCAGCTTGTTTGGAATGTTCCGCGTGCGCCACAACAAATAGGCCAAGGCGAAAACCAAGTAGCCGGCGATGGTGAACGACATATAGGTATTGTTGACAAACTTTTCATAACCCGTTGCCATATACGCATACCACGCGCCCGCCATTATCAAGAAGAGGACAACTTGCCCAAAGAATTCACCGGGCCGCTTCGGCGCGGGGGGCCACAACAGGACAAGCAGGGCCAGCATGGCCCAGTAGTATTGCACCATGCTGAAACTCAGAAATATGGCCGTCACGCCGAACAGGATTACCGCTTGGGCGTCCTTCAGCCGGGTGCACAGAAAGGCGGTCAAGACCAGGATGGCCGCCGCAACCGCTTGCGGCCACGGTTGCATCGCGCGGTATTCCATGTTTTTTTGCGAGTAGGGCACATAGGGGTCGTCGTCCGTAACCTCGCCGTGATACACGAACAGGTATGGATACCCCATTCGCGACGATGTGAGCTTGCCGCTATGTTGCGTCATTTGATGCAGGAAGGACTGCCAGGCTTCAATCCCCCGCCCGGTCGTCATGCTGGCGGCCAGCAGCAACACCGACGCCGCCGCGAAGCCGACTGCAAACCGGCGGTAGGCCGGCGGAAATTCGCGGTAAAAGACAAACCGGTGCACTGCCTTTACCGCGATGCCCCCCGCAAACAAGAGCGGAAAGACATTCAGGCCAGCTGCCGTTGCCATGAAGAATCCCGCCGCGCCCATGCGCCGCAAATGCAGCAAGCCCAGCGCGAACATGAGGCAAGCCATCCACAAATACCGGAAGAAAGACCCGCCAACCGGGTCGAAACGGTTCGGAAAATTGACACAGTAGAGCACGATAAACAGCAGGCCTGCCCGCCAGCCGAAGCAGGCTGTAATGAACAAAAATCCCAAGCAAAGCAAGCCGATATCAAACAGGGTCACGGCGGTTAGGTTCGCATAGGAAACGGGAATGCGGTTTGCAATAGGCGCAAGGACGCCGGCCAGGATAGGACTTCCATTGAAGCCATGATCCCGGAGCATATCCCGAAACAGGTTTCGTCCGCCGTGCTCCCGCATAAAGGCCACATCGTGCTTGAACGACTCCCAGCGTTCCGCGCTGAAGGGATACCGGTCGACTGGGATGTCCAGCGCCCGTGCTTGCACGATTTCGTAGGTCGTCAAGTCGCGCACGGGGTCGCCGGAACCAACGCCAAGATCGGCCTCGCGGTTCGCGAGAAGCGTCGCCTCGTACAGCCCGGCATGCCCAAGCTCTTGAAAATACTTGAGCCCCACGAAATAGTGGTACTGGTCCCATACCTTAAGGAAGTCGTGCATGGCGAGGCCGCGGTAGACGTAAAAGTAGGCGCCGATGGAGCCGCTGGCCACAATCGACAAGAGCAGGGCTACGGCCCAAGCGGGCATGCGGCGGCCGTCTTCCGAATAGGCGTTGAATGCTGCTTCGCCCACAAGTACGGCAAGGCCGGCGATGGCGCACCAAAACAGCGCGTACGGATACCAGCCGCTGTCGATGCGCACCCCTGCCAGCCATGTGACCCAACCGCCGCCGCGCGGGGGAATCGTATGCGCTTCAACCAGGACGATGAGCGCCATGACTGCCGCCGACGTGCACATCAC
>CAZLBS010000168.1:0-7382 GCA_964557505.1 uncultured Nitrospiraceae bacterium
GCTCAGAAGCTGCTCCTGAGCATACTCGGAGCATGAGATCATCTCACGTTGAGCGATGAATGCGCACTGCTTGCTGCTCTTCCCTCGGGCGGTTTGGGAGCAAGCAACATGTCTGGGCATAGTAGTTTTCAATCGGGGGAGGCGGCAATGCGGCCTTACGTGGCGAACTGCCAAGAATCCAGCGAGCAGCGCTGCATGAAAGGCTGGCGCGCGGGTCTGAATGCGGCGCACACGCTGTGTCGATCATTCACCCCTCGCTGCAGCTGGCGCCGTGCGCGAAGCAACTGAAGCAGCGGTGGTGCTTGAGCATAATGTGGTACCGCATGCTTTCGGCGAGGTTGCCGCCGAGGTCATACTCCGGGTCGTCATCGACCAGCGTGCACGCGTATATGCGCATGCGCCCGTCCTGCTTTACGATCATTTTCGAGAAGTTGCACATGAAGGCGGCCCTAGTCTCTTCGGTGTGGTACTGCGTCATGCAGTTCTCCGTGATGTGCGGGATGCCTTCCGGGTGCGCCCCGGGCGGAAAAAAGTCGGGAAAGGCCACAATGTTGACATCGGCCGGGATGCCTGCCTTCTCAAGCCACGCACGGTAGGCGCCTTCGACTGCTGTGCGATCCTCGTGCTTGTCCATCTGCCGGGCCAGGCTGACCGGAAAGCCCGCTTCGTTCAACTGCCGCATGGTTTCCAAGGCGTAAAGGAAGTTGCCTGCGCCCCGTTCGGCATCGTGCTTTTCCGGGTCCGGGTGGTCCAGGCTGACGCGAAACTTCAGGCGATGCGGCTTCTCGAGCAGCGGCATCACTTTAGCCAGCCGCGTCCGCAGGGGTTTGGTCGCATTGGTCAGCACCAAGCAAGGCCGGAAGTCCAGGGCGTAATCGAGCATCTTCACAAAGTCTTTGTTGACGAAGGGCTCGCCGCCAGTGAACGAGAATTGCCGGACCCCAAGGTCGAGGGCGGCGCCGATATAGGGTTTGACCTCATCGAGGGTCATTTGTTCGAGCCGCGTATCCCCTGGCTTCGAACCTTCCAGGCAAAACGAGCAACTCAAGTTGCATGCCGTACCGGTGTGAAACCACAACTCATCCAAGCTGGCGGGTTGAATATAGCCGCGCGGATCTCCATTGGGCGTTTCAAGCCAGTCACGTTCGTGCCGGTGATAGTGCGGTGTATCGGTCGAAATATCCATATAATGACTTCCGTTCGCCTTTATCGGGGTGCAAGAGCCGCGGCTTGGGCAGCTGCACGATGCCGCGCGGCGGCTACCGTTCAACACCTCTATTCAACGGACGCCGCCAGACGTGTGGAAAAGCCCCTGCCTCGGGAGTAAACGAACGGGCGATGCGCTCGGATTCCGGCATCGCTGTGCAAGGAGACAAATAGCACATGGCGCGTGAACAAGTAGTGCTGATTACCGGCTGCGGCTCTGGCATTGGGCGGGCGCTTGCCACCGATTTCGCGTTTCGGGGATTCAAGGTTTACGCCACTGCCCGCCGCCCAGAATCGCTCGAGGGCTTGTCGACGCCCGGCATCGAGACGATGATACTGGATGTCAACGACCCCAAATCCATTGCAGCCGCACGCGACAAGATTTACGCCAACAGCTTTATGGTGGACATCTTGATCAACAATGCCGGCTATGGGCAGATGGGCCCGGCGTTGGACATTCCGCTGGACCGCGTGCGCGGCCAGTTCGAGACCAATGTCGTGGCGCCGCTTGCCCTCATTCAAGCCTTCGCCCCGCGCATGATGGACCGCCGCCGGGGACTCATCATCAACATCAGCAGCATTTCCGGCACGATGGCGACGCCGTTTGCCGGCGTCTATTGCGCGTCGAAGGCTGCTCTCAGCCGGCTCTCCGATTCGCTCCGCATGGAGCTGGCCCCTTTCGGCGTGAACGTGATGATCGTAGAGCCCGGCGGGGTTCAGTCCAAGTTCGGCAAGAACGCGGCCCTGGGCGTCGCCATGGCTCCCGAATCCTACTACAAGCCGCTGGAGGCGGCCATTCAAGACCGGGCCAATGCTTCGCAGCAAGGCGCGCATATGGCCGAAGAGGTGGCCGCCCGTATTGCCGACGCGGCCTTGCAGAAGAAGCCGCCGCGTACTCTGGCCTGCGGGCGCGGCGGGCGGCTCTATCCGGCCATGCGGCGATGGCTGCCGCTCGGCGCCCTTGATGGCATCCTTAGCCGGCGCTTTGGGCTTGGCTCGCTGAAGCCAGGATAAGCCGCGCCGATTTCTTTACGCGTCGAGACACAATAAAGGCCCCCGCGGTTCGCGTCCGCGGGGGCCTGTTTGGTCAGCGTCCAGCTGTGGGAAGTGGGTATCCCGTGCTGTTAGAAGGACAGCATCGTCTCGAGATAGACGTACGTCGCGCCATCGTCGTCCGAGCCCTGAAGGAAGCCCTGACCGTTGGCGGCCACGAAGTTGCCATCCGAGATAGCTTCACCCGCGAAGAGGTGCGCCACACCGATTTCGAACATCAGGTCTTCGGTGTAGTTGTAGGTCGTGTACCAACCGACTTCGAAGCCAATCGACTCATCCGCTTCTTCCGTGAAGAACGGGAAGAACGGCGCGACGGCAACGCGGAAGTCGCCGATTTCCACCGACACCGGCAGATCGAAAGGCTCATCCACGTTGAAGTAGGCGAGGTAGAGGCTCGAGGCCACGCTTTCCGTCAGCTGCACATCGACACCACCATTGACGATCCAGACGTTCGAGAGGGCGGTGTTCTCGATGAACTCCGAGTACTCGACGTTCGAGAACAGGCGGTTGAACGAGGTGCTGGCTTCCGGACGGTCGAACGGATTCAGCCATTCGCCGAAGGTGATGTCGCGGTTGTCTTCGCCGCTGAACCACGTGAAGCCGGCCCAGATGCGCGGCGAGTAGTTCATGTCGAACGTGTAGCCGCCGCTCACCGTGAAGGCCCACTCATCGTGGTCGGCATCATCGTCGCCGTAGATGCCGCCAGGGAAGCTATACAAGAAGCCATACTGGCCGACATCGCCGAACTGGTAGGCGCCTTCCACTTCGAAATCAAACTGGCCAACTGTGCCTGCTCCGCGGAGGCCGAGGGTGTGAACCGTCGTGGCATCGTAGTCATCGATGCCGATGGCATCTTCAATGAACTCGCCAATGAAGGTGAAGTTCGTGTCGTTGAGGATACGGCCGTCACGAAGGAACAACCAGTAGGCGTCAATCGTGATGTCTTCAAGGCCGTAGTAGCTGCCGTAGATACCGTAGAAGTGGACATCGCCGTCCGCTTCGACGCCAGCGCCGAAGTTGGTTTCGTCAAACAGCGTGGCGGCAAAACCGTCGACGCTGAAGACGTCGGTGGCGTACGACACGCGGATGGCGTCGAACGACAAGCCGTTGAAGAACGACGAGGCGTTGTTCACGCCGACGAGCCATTCGCTGCCGAGGCTCATTTCCTGGCGGCCGATACGAACCATCAGCGGGTAGCCCCACATCTCGTTCGCTTCAACATACGCCTGGTACAGACGCACGTCATCGGTTGCAGCCGGCTGAATGCCGCTGCCGAAGCCGCCGATCGGACCCGGGGTATCGAAACCCGTGTAGATGTCCGAACGGAAATCCGAACCCCAGATGTCGTATGCGTCGAACTCGATGTACGCGCTCACTTCATTGGTGAAGTCGGCCGTGAAGCCAAGACGCGTGCGCTGCTCGACGAAATCGAGGGTTTCAGAGTTCTCGTCATCGAACGAGGTGATCGTCGACAACGGGAACCCAAAACGGTTACCAAGGGCACGTCCCGGGAAGAAGGCGTTCGGAATGTTCTGCGTGACACCGGCGCCAAGCGCGCCGCCGAAGCCCGTCGCAGGAATCAGGTTGTCATAGTAGCTGGCCCGAATACGGATCGAGCCGTCGATCGTCACGTTCTGCAATTCGGCAACCGCCGAAGGGGTGGCCATGAAGCCGAAGGCTGCCACCATTGCAATCACGATAAGCTTACGCATGATGCGCAAATCTCCTGAAATCTATCGTCACTCAGTGTGATGTGAACCACTGCCTCAACCACGGTCGGGAGGCGGGTTCGTCGCGGCATACCCCAAGGTTGCCACGCTCTATCACGGCATCTGCTTCAGCCGCTCCGGGATTTCCTTGCAGGTCCCGCACGCATCCCCCCTTTCTGTTCCAGTTTGGAGGGCCAAAGCCGAGTATTGTCGCTCTATCAAGCCAATTCGTCGTTCAGGTCAACTGTATCGCCGACGATACGGAGTTCGCGGATGGACGGTGGGTGTATGCTGTGCAGATGCTATCTGCTTGGTCTTCCCCATTTGGCGCTGCTCGCTGCCTGTTCGCGCGTTGGCGCCTGCCATCTCCGTTCCGCATTGCCGGTCCATGCCCCAAGCATGGCAATCACCGGATATACGCAGTATTCTCCGGCTTTGCTTATGTTCTCAGAAATCAGGTGCGGCTGTCAACAGAAAAATTACGCCTGGGAAGAATCTTTAAGTCACTGGCCCCGCAACGACTTAGGCATGCCGCAGCGGTCATCGAGACAGGACCGTCGAGGCCATGGCCCCGGGCGCGTATGTTGTGGCAAGCCCGGAAACCCGCTACAATCCGGGTTTGCACTGGGCGCAGCGCTGCTGCCTGTGAACGCGTGAAAGAACGTTACGATGCCCGATGAGTCTGGCTACATCAACTTCTTTGAGATTTTGGGCGTTGCCGAGGATGCCAAAGTGGCAGAAGTGCGCAACGTTTACAAGAAAGCGATGAAGGACCTGCGCTGGGAAATTCAGCACGCGGAGCTGACCGAAGCCAAGCGGGCGCAGTATCTTTTGCGGATGGCGCAGCTCAACGCGGCATTCGTCGTGTTGCGCGACAATGCGTCGAGGGAAGCGTATTGGACGGAGCGGCAGCAGCTCATTGAACTCGAGCAAGACTGGCGCGACGCGGTCGCGTCGGGCGCGCCGGAAGCCGAGCGGCTCCGGCGCGAGTACGAGGGCAAGCTCCGCGATTTCTTGTCGCATTATTGCGAAACGGTCATGCTTGATGCCGGCTACGACAAGGAATGTGCGCAGGAAAGCAAGTGGGACGCGGCGCATGCGCGGCATGCCAGCAAGGTCTTGCGCTATTACCGGCACCGCCTGCAGCACGATGTTCTGGAGCGCTTGCCGTTCACGCGCGTGACGCCGCCGGAAATCGACTTGGAAGAGCGCCGCCAGTTTGTCTACGCGCTGCTCTCGTAGCCACGAGCACCGCAGGGTCAAAAACGCCCAAGAGGACTCCCAATCCATATGGCACGCAAGAGCCGGAACAATTTGCAGCCGAAGCCGGCTGACCCGGAACTGCTCGGGAAGATGGTCGCCAAGGCCGTGGCCGATGGCGACCTCGTAAATCTCCATCAGATATTCGCGCCGCTTTCGCCTGCCCGCGCGGAGACGCTCGAAAGCATCGAAGATGCCAAGTATGCGTATCTGCGCCCCACGGAAGAAGAGGAGCGTGAAGCGGCTTTCCAAAAGGCCCATCTGCTCGTTCGTAAAGATGCAATTTGGCAGCACATCCAAACGGAACTCGAGGCGAAACGCCCGCCGCGGCTGCCGTGGGAATTGGTGATGATGCTGGGCGACCGGGCGATGAAGCTGGGGAAACCCTCGAGCGCGGCCCAGGCCTACGAGTTGCTGCGGGTGCGCGAGAGCATCAAAGAGGAGTGCTACCGTCTCGCGGAAGAAGCCCTTACGGCGGGAAGCCATGCCAAAGCGGCGGCAGCATGTCTGGCGGGACTCGGCTTGGAGTATGACTATGCGGCGTTTCCAGAGCCGGCCCCGGCGACGCCAGATTTCGCCCGGCGCGCCCTGATGCTGCACGCGGAAACGCCCCGCCGCCCTGAAGACAGCGTGGCCTTTCTGCCGCCCGAGGAATTTGTCAGCACCGGGCTGACCTATCTCTTTGACAATCCCGAATTAGAAGAGCGCCTGCATGGCTATACCCTCGAGCAGCGGGCAGCCCTGTTTTGCGAGTTGGTCCGTCAGCGCGACCCGGAGTGGGACGCGTTCGTCGAGGATTACCGGCGGGCTCTAGCCGAGATTCAGCGCATCGACGGAAAGCTCCGGGACCTGGCGCAGCAATCCGGCGGCGAGGTGCAAGGCGTAATGGAAGACATGCTCGAGGAAATCGGCGAGGATCCGCGCTCGGTTCCGGAAGCGCTTCTCGGGCGCGCGATTCCTGACGGCGAATGGTGGCAATACCTTAAGGAACTGGTCGGCCGCCATCCGCCAGCGGCGTTGTTTGTTGGCCGGATGCGGGCCGGCCGGAGCGAGATCATTACCCCTCGGCTTCGGCCCGACAATCCTGTTCTCGAGCGGCTGGGGCTTGATAAGGTGCTGCCGGAGCCAACCGGCGGCCCTGCCGCGGGCGTGCTCGGGGGGTCATCCAGCAGCACGGCGCCAGCCACGGCATCATGAGATAGGCATGCTCGAGCCTGGCATTGCGTTGCGGTTCCGCTCGCGCCGTGGTAGAGTCCATGAAAGCAGGCCGCGCCTAACCGGGCGCCGGTTCGAAAACAATTAGGAACACGGTTCTTGTTTAATCGTTCTCATTCCGCCAAGGCTCCGGACGACGACAAAAGCACGAATCCGCGCGAGGAAGTCCGCCGTGAAGTGATCGACTTCGTCAAGATGGTGGTGTGGTTCTTGTTGCTCTTTCTCGCCTTGCGGCACTATGTGGTCGAGGGATACGAAGTGCAAGGGCCTTCGATGCAACCCACGCTGCTCGATGGCGATCGCATTCTTGTGTTCAAGCTGCCCCATAAGCTCAGTCAATTGGAACTGTTCGATTGGCTGGACCCCATCGACCCTGCCGATATCGTGGTGTTCGAGAGCTTGGACGAAAGCAACAAGCGCTACGTGAAGCGCATCATCGCCGAGGGGCCGCGCGGCGAGAAGGGGAATATGGTCATCGCCGGCGAAAAAGATGGCGAGCCTACCGGCGCCGTCAGCGTCAGCATCGACCGCGGCACGGTGTATGTGAACGACCTTGAGATTGCCGAAGACTATCTGCCCGAGCCGCATAAATTCACGCAATCGGACGCGAAGGTCTACCTTGGCGCGGATGATTACTACGTCATGGGCGACAATCGCGGCGTGAGCAAAGACAGCCGCAGCTTCGGCGCGGTCGACGATTCACGCGTGATCGGCAAGGCCGTGCTGCGCTTCTGGCCGCTCAGCCGGGCAGGCCTCATCGGTCCCTAGCCCGGGGCGTTGCACCAGCCCGCCTCTCCCGTTACGCTGCACGCATGACGGCTGAGACGCCCAACCATCCCCTTACCCCTGAGAACGTCCCCCGTTCGGCCGATGTGCCGCCGATGCACACGCTCATCTTCTCGGATGTGCACGTCAATGTCGCCGAAGATTTCCGGCCGG
>CAZLBS010000169.1:0-7054 GCA_964557505.1 uncultured Nitrospiraceae bacterium
CATCCCTCCGCAGCAGCACCCGCTCGAAGGCATCCTCGTGCGCGGGGCCTGCGATGTGCGCAACCGTCTCTGCGGACCGAATGGCGCTGCGCGAGTCTATGGTCCCCAGAAGGGCGCCGCGCCCGATCAATGCGAACAGTTGGACGCCAATTTGGCGCGATTGGCTGAGACCGCAACGGGGAGCCTTGGCCGCGATGTAAAGGAGGCGCCGGGGAGCGGAGCCGCTGGCGGCCTGGGGGCGGGCCTCATGCTTTTTGCCAATGCCTCGCTTGAAGCGGGATTCACGGCCGTTGCCGATGCGGCTGGCTTGGAGGAAGAACTGCGCCACGCGCGCCTCGTGCTGACTGGCGAAGGACGTCTCGACGCACAGAGCGCCCAGGGCAAGGTCGTAGGGCAGCTCGCGCGCACTTGCAAAGCGCTTGGCTTGCCCTTGATTGCCTTGGCGGCACAGGCCGCGCCTGGCCACGAAGCGTTGCTGGACCATGGCCTGACGCAGGCCTTCGAGATGCAGCACGGCGCATTCAAGGATGCCGCGCGGCTGCTGGCCGCCTGTGCGGAGCGAGCCGCAGACGCATGGTCTCGCCAGGAGGTGATTGCATGAACGACAGCGCCGAGCAAGCCGGCGGTCAAGCGGCCTGGCAACGGCTGCTGCAAGGGGTGCTCGAATACGCGGACGAAGCCACCCGGGCGCCGCTCACTGCCATCTTCACTGATTTTGTTGAAGCCGAGGGCGAGGCCGAGCTGTTGGTGAACCGCCTCGAACGCTTCATCCACAAGACTATCAGCCCCGCTTCAGAGCTGCGCTACATGGCGGAGGCCCCCCGCTATGCTGCCCTCGTGCTGACCGTGCTGCGGCAAAGCAGCTTTCTGACGGACATCATCTGCCGCAATCCCGAGTACATGACGTGGGTCTGGAGCGACGGCAATCTCGAAGAGGCGCGCCCAGCGGCCAGTATGACCGAAGAGCTTTGGGAACAGATGCAGGCCTTCGGCGATATGACGGGGAAGTTCGCATCGATGCGCCGATTCCGCCGCCGGGAGATTCTGCGCATCGCCTGCCGCGACATTTTTCACCATGCCCCGCTTCCCTCAGTGGCGGAAGATCTTGCCAACCTTGCCGATGCCGCGCTCGAGGCAGCATGCCGCGCGGCCCACGACGAACTGCGTGCGCGGTATGGCGTGCCCATGACCGCGGACACGGAGCAGCCTGAGCAAGCCGGCGTGACCGTTATCGGCATGGGCAAACTCGGCGGGCGGGAACTGAATTTCAGCAGCGACATTGATCTCCTATTCGTGTACGAAGATGAGGGCCGGACGACCGGCGGTGAACGCGAGCCCATTACGAACGCCGAGTATTTTCAAAAATGGGGCGAGCGCCTCGTAAAGGGCATTTCGGAGATTACGGCCGAAGGCAATGTATTCCGTGTTGACATGCGCCTGCGGCCATTCGGCGCCGACGGCCCCCTGGCGGCGAGCTTGGAAAGCACGCTCGACTATTACACCCGCTACGGGCAGACATGGGAACGGCAGGCGCTCATCAAGGCGCGGCCCTGCGCCGGCGACATGGAACTGGGCGGCCGCTTTCTCATTCAGGCGCGGCCCTTTGCCTATCCGCGCTATTTTGACGACGACATGCTCGAGAACGTGCGCAATACGAAGGCGCAAATGGAAGCCCTCGTCGCGCAGCGCGGACAAACCCTCTATGAGGTCAAGCTCGGCCGGGGCGGCATTCGCGACATCGAGTTCACCGTCCAGATGCTGCAGATGCTCAATGGCGGACGCATCGAGGAACTGCGCACCCAGAACACGCTGGAAGCTATCGTGCGCCTGGGCGAAACCGCCCGCATCAAGCCTTTCGAAGCGCAGACGCTTGCGAGCAACTATGTGTTTCTTCGGCAAGTGGAGCACCGGCTTCAAATTGAGGGCAGCCGCCAAGTGCACTGCCTGCCCAGCGACCCGGCTGAACGCGATGCCTTCGCGAAGCGGCTCGGCTATACATCCGGCGAGAGCTTCATGAACGACTACGGCGAGCGTGCCGAACAAACCCGCGCCGTGCTCGAGCGCTTTCTCGCTGTAGAAGGTGCTGGCAATCTCTGGGTGCGCGATCTGCTCAATCACCGCAGCAGCGCCGAGCAAGGCATCAGCCAATTGGAACACATGGGCTTTAGCGATCCAGCCGCCGCGCGGCGCATGTTGCTCGACCTATGCAACGGGAAGCCGGCTGCGCCTCATTCGTTGCATGTGCGCCAGCGCTTCACGGAGATCGCCCCCCTCCTCCTGCGCGAAATCGCCGCCTGCAGCAATCCGCAGCAAGTCTTGATGCGCTTCGCGGAGTTGCTCGAAAAAACCGGCGCGCCCGCCTCCGTATACGACATGCTGCGCACCAACGAAACGCTCATCGGCCACTTTACGCGCCTCATCGACAACAGCTCATATCTCACGACGATTCTCCTGCGGGACATTGGCTTGTTCGAAACCATCGGGCACGCCGAAGCGTTGAGCGTGCCCGCCACGGCCGGGCACATTCGCGAAGTGCTCGTGCAATTGCGCGGGGCCTACGAACCGGAAGCGGCCCCCTACCGCCTCCGCGACGGGGAACTGCTGCGCATCGGCATGCGCGAAATCTTCATGGAAGCAGACGTCATCGAGATCAGCCGGGAACTGTCGAATCTGGCGGAAGTCATTTTGCAAGACGCAGTCGAGACCGCGTTGGAGAAAGCCGCCCGCAAATATGGCGAGACGGAGGCGCGCTTTTGCGTTGCCGCGCTCGGAAAATTTGGCGGCTGCGAGATGGGGTATGGCAGCGACCTTGATGTGATTTTCGTGTACGAACCCGGCAAACCCATTCAGGGGGGAATGAGTCCTCTCGAATACTTTATCTACGTGGGCACGCAAATCGTGAATCCGCTCAAGGAGACCTCGCGGTACGGCATACCGCTGTACGAGATCGATACCCGCTTGCGCCCATACGGCAGCAAGGGCTCGCTCGCCGTGCCGCTTGACCGAATGCTCGAGTATTACGAAAACGAAGCCGAGAGTTGGGAACACCTCGCGATGGTGAAAGTGCGGGCAGTGGCGGGCGACCCCGCCTTCGGCCGCGAGGTAGAAACCAGCTTGCGCGAGATGGCCTTCAGCAAGGCCTTGCAGGGCGAAGGCATGGCGCGCATCGAAGAATTGCGCCGGCGCCACGCGGAACAGGCTACGCGGTTTGACTTGAAGCAGCGCGAAGGCGGCATCAGCGAACTCGAGTTGGGCGTGCGCCTCCTGCAGGTGATTCATGCCCCGGAACATCCAACGCTCAAGCGGGGCGATGTGACGGGCGCGCTTGACACGCTGGCGCAGGCCGGCATTCTTCCAGCGGAGGAGGCCGAGGCGCTGGGCAGCGCGTACCGGTTTTACCGCCGCGTCGAAAACCGCATTCGTATGGCGCATGGCCGCTCGGAGAGCGCATTGCCCGCGCAAGACGAGGAGCGCGCGTTGCTGGCACGGCGCTTGGGAATCGAGGACGACTTGCTCGAACTCACCCAGCAGAACCGGGAAATCGTGCACGCGTTTTACGAGCAGGCAAAGGATAAGGCCCTTGCACAGTCTGGGGCAGCATGACCTGGCGCATTTGCTAGCAGGACTTTGCACAAGTCACCATGGTTGTACAGCGTTTGCAGGAGAAGCGAAATGACAGGTGAAGCGGCCCGTGTTCTCGGGGCGTCCGGCGAGACGGTATCGGCGATGGGCCTTGGCTGCATGGGCATGTCGCAAAGCTATGGCGTGCGGGATGACGCGGAGTCCATCGCCACGTTGCACCGCGCCCTCGAGTTGGGCTGCACGTTCTGGGACACCGCCGACATGTATGGCGCGGGGAAGAACGAAGAGCTGCTCGCACAGGTCCTGAAGGACCGCCGCGCCGAAGTCTTCCTGGCGACCAAGTTCGCGATTCGCGGTTCAACGAGCGGAGAGTTCAGCATTTGCGGGAAGCCCGAGTATGTTCAGGAGGCATGCGAGGCCAGCCTTAAACGGCTTGGCGCCGATGTGATCGACTTATACTATTACCACCGCGTTGATCCCGAGACCCCGATTGAAGACACCGCGGGCGCGATGCAGGCGCTCGTCGAGCAGGGAAAAGTGCGTTATCTCGGCCTAAGCGAAGCCGCGCCTGACACCATCCGCCGTGCACACGCAATACATCCCATTACGGCGCTCCAAACCGAATACTCCTTGTGGAGCCGCGACCCGGAAGACGGCTTGCTTGAGCTGTGCGCTGAACTCGGCATCGCGTTCGTCGCGTACAGTCCTCTTGGACGAGGCTTTCTGACCGGGCAAATCACACGCTTCGAAGACCTGGCGAAAGACGACTGGCGGCGCATTTCTCCCCGCTTTCAAGGCAACAACTTCAAGAAGAATCTCGACCTCGTGAATCAGGTGGAAACGTTGGCGGAGGAGAAAGGTTGCACGCCCGCGCAACTCGCCTTGGCGTGGGTGCTCGCGCAGCCGGGCAACATCATCCCGATTCCTGGCACCAAGCGCCGCAAGTATCTCGAACAGAACTGGCACGCGCTTGACGTCGAGCTGTCGGCAGAAGACAACGCCCGCATCGATGCCATCGCCCCGAAAGGCGGCGCCTCGGGCGAGCGCTATCCGGCCTCGATGATGACGTTTCTAAACGGCTGAATGTCCAATGCGGCAGTACCTAGACCTATTGCGCCACGTGCGCGAGCATGGCATCGACAAGCCCGACCGGACCGGCGTAGGCACGCGCTCTTGGTTCGGGCATCAGATGCGCTTCGACCTTCAGGACGGCTTCCCGCTCGTTACCACCAAGAAGATGTTCGTGAAAGGCATCATTCACGAGTTGCTGTGGTTCCTCGCGGGCGATACCAATGTGCGCTACCTCCAGGAGCATGGCGTCCGCATATGGGACGAATGGGCCCGTGAAGACGGCGAACTCGGACCGGTGTACGGGGCGCAATGGCGCTCGTGGCCCGCGCCCAATGGCGAACACATCGACCAAATCAGTCAACTGGTCGAGCGCTTGCAACATGACCCGCACAGCCGCAGGCATATCGTGAGCGCATGGAATGTCGCGGAAATTCCAAACATGGCCCTCGCGCCATGCCACTGCCTCTTTCAATTTTACGTTGCGGAAAACAAGCTTTCGTGCCAGTTGTATCAGCGCAGTGCGGATGTCTTTCTCGGCGTGCCGTTCAACATTGCCAGCTACGCCTTGCTGACCATGATGCTGGCGCATGTGACCGGACTCAAACCCGGCGAATTCGTGCACACCTTTGGCGATGTCCATATCTATCGCAATCATTTTGAACAAGTGGATCTGCAGTTGAGCCGCGACCCATATCCCCTGCCGGAGATGCGCATCAACCCCAGCGTGGCGTCCATCTTTCAATTTACCTATGAAGATTTTGAACTTGCTGGCTATCAACATCATCCTGCGATTAAGGCGCCGATAGCCGTGTAAAAGGAAACAGATCATGCGGTTGAACATTATGGTGGCCCGTGCGCGCAATGGCGTCATCGGGCGGAATGGCGAACTGCCCTGGCACTTATCGAGCGACTTGCGCCGTTTCAAGGAAATCACCCTCGGGCATCCTATTCTCATGGGACGGCGCACGCACGAGAGCATCGGCCGCCCACTGCCCGGGCGCAACAATCTGGTGGTTTCGCGCCAGCGCGATTATGCGCCCGACGGCGTGCAAGTCGTGCCATCTATCGGCCAGGGGATGATGCTGGCCGCGGCGCTCGGAGCAGAGGAGCTCTTCATCATCGGCGGGGCCGAAGTCTATGCCGAAGCCTTGCCGCAGGCCGACCGCCTATACATCACCGAGGTGCACGCCGAGGTTGAGGGCGATGTGCTCTGGCCGCCGCACAACGAAGCCGAATGGAAAGAAGTGGAGCGAGACGAGCGCGAACCTGCAGAGGGCGACGAGCATCCATTCACCTTTCGCGTGCTCGAGCGGCTCAAGCCCTCCTAAACGCCGCGTTTACACCAGCCCCCAAGCAGGGTACACTTAGGCCCGCAACCACCTTCCGGGCCCGTAGCTCAGCGGTTAGAGCAGGTGACTCATAATCACTTGGCCGTAGGTTCGAATCCTACCGGGCCCACTGTTTTTTTGTTGGGAAGACTGTGGGCGGCGCTTGATTCATTGGGCAGCGGCGGGCGTCTTGTGATAGAAGCGCTTGAAGGTAGGCCACGCCTCGGATAGCCGCTGGCGTGGAGCGCGGCACAAGAATATGGGTCGGTGGTGGTAGTTGTCTGGTGCGAGCGGATGATGCAATTCGCCAACCTGCCGAACGCTGCCGAAATAGCGCTGCAGTTCATGCTCGTCGAACTGCACGGTCAGAAAGGTCTGAATAGCCTCTGGGGGCGGTCCCCAAAAGTAATGGGTCATGCTGCCGGTCCAAGCACGGGGCAGGCCGTGTTCGCCGCCGTACAGATTGACTGCGGAGGCAATGCTGTAGGTCTTGGTTAAAATGCCTGTGTTGGGTTGTTCGTCAGGCGGCAGCTTGTGGAATTGCTCGGCGAACGCAACCACGTGTTCGGGCCACCCGTTCTGGTAGTAGAAATCATTGAGCAAATCGCGGGGCGGCACGATCCGTCCAAAGACGGTGCGGGCCACTTTTTCGGTCGTAGCGAGGGGCAGCAAGGGCGTCGCCAAGGGCACGAAGAGGAGACCGCTAATAACCATGGCGGTCATCAGAACACGGCCGGGCACAGGAGTGCGCCGGCGTTGCGCCCATCGTTCGAACCATACGCCACCCGCCGCGAACAGCACGGGGTACGCCGGCGAGAGATAATATGGCTTGCCCTGCCGAATGGCCAACAGGGCGAGCACGGTCAGGAAGAGCCACGCAAAGATTCGATAGCGGCGCTCGGCGTGTTGAAACAGAAACAACAGTCCTGCGCCCCAGACAGCGGCAAACAACGGCCCCATGTGCAGCAATTGTCCAAGCAGGAACAGCTCCCGCGGGATTTCGGCTAGCATGCCCTCTTCGATATGCCGAATGAATTCGAGGGTAGGCCAGCCGTGCAGCAATTGCCAAATCA